>NZ_JAAEDR010000023.1:0-1152 GCF_013344995.1 Snodgrassella sp. ESL0304 | reverse complement strand
TAAAATAGTACAGCAAGAAAGTAGAAAATTCTCTATGATATTTTTAAGGAGAATTTCAATATGAAAAAATTTTCAGAGCATCAAATTGTATCTATTTTAAATGAAGCTGAAGTTGGCATCTCTGTCAAAGAGCTTTGCCGTAAATATGGTATGGCCGTTTCTACTTTTTATAAATGGCGAGATAAATATGGCGGTATGCAATCTTCGGATATTAAGCGCTTAAAACAGCTGGAAGCTGAAAATCGTAAACTCAAACAAATGTATGCCGAATTAAGCTTAACCTCTCAGCTTCAGCAAGAAATAATAAAAAAGCTATAGTGCCGACGTCAGTTCGTAAGAGTTGGGCACAAACACTTCAATCACAATACTGTGTGACAATTAAAATGAGTTGCGCCATTGTGAATTTAAGTCGCTGTGCTTACTACTACCAACCTAAATCGGCAGATGACTCTAGGATTATTTCGTTACTCAAGTCAATAACAGACAAGCATTTACGTTGGGGATTTCCTAAGTGTTTTCATCGAATCAGGAAACTGGGATATAAGTGGAATCATAAACGGGTTTATCGGGTTTATTGTCAATTAAAACTCAACATTCGCTCTAAACGAAATAAACGATTACCCCAGCGTTATCCACAACCATTATCAGTACCAAGTCGTCTGGGAGAATGTTGGTCAATGGATTTTATGAGTGATCGTTCTGAAAATCATCGTAGATTTAGAACCTTTAATGTTATTGATGACTTTAATCGTGAGGCATTGGGCATTGATATTGCGGTCAGTTTATCGGCAGGTAGAATTACCCGGTATTTAGATAGACTGGCTCAATATCATGGTTATCCATTAAAAATACGAGTTGATAATGGAGCAGAATTTACTGCCAATAGATTCACAGGCTGGGCAAAATTACATGGAATAAGCATAGATTACATTAAACCTGGTAGTCCTTATCAAAACGGCTACATAGAACGATTTAACCGAACATATCGAACGGAGGTATTAGATTTGTATTTATTCAAAAATCTGGAACAAGCAAGAAAAATAACGGAAGAATGGTTAGAAATATATAACACAGAAAGACCGCATGAAGCATTAAATAATATGACACCAATTGAATATAGAAACATGAAACAAATAGCATGATTTTCTACTT
>NZ_JAAEDR010000022.1:0-5479 GCF_013344995.1 Snodgrassella sp. ESL0304 | reverse complement strand
GGAGGCGTATAGTTCGCCTTCTTCGCTGATGACGCGACACGAAACAAACGCACAGTTTAAAGTAGAACGCAGTCGAAAGCAACGCTCTTTAACAGAACAGATTACCGATAAGTGTGAGTGCCAAGCGGCCTCACACTGATTCAGAGAGACAAGATAAAAACATTTCTTGTCAATAACTTTGAAGCAGACCAGTGAAACCGGAGGGAACTTCGGGATTACAAAAAAGCTAAGATTAAACATAAGAGTTTGATCCTGGCTCAGATTGAACGCTGGCGGCATGCTTTACACATGCAAGTCGAACGGCAGCACGGAGAGCTTGCTCTCTGGTGGCGAGTGGCGAACGGGTGAGTAATGCATCGGAACGTACCGAGTAATGGGGGATAACTGTCCGAAAGGATGGCTAATACCGCATACGCCCTGAGGGGGAAAGCGGGGGATCTTAGTGACCTCGCGTTATTTGAGCGGCCGATGTTGGATTAGCTAGTTGGTGGGGTAAAGGCCTACCAAGGCGACGATCCATAGCGGGTCTGAGAGGATGATCCGCCACATTGGGACTGAGACACGGCCCAAACTCCTACGGGAGGCAGCAGTGGGGAATTTTGGACAATGGGGGGAACCCTGATCCAGCCATGCCGCGTGTCTGAAGAAGGCCTTCGGGTTGTAAAGGACTTTTGTTAGGGAAGAAAAGCCGGGTGTTAATACCACCTGGTGCTGACGGTACCTAAAGAATAAGCACCGGCTAACTACGTGCCAGCAGCCGCGGTAATACGTAGGGTGCGAGCGTTAATCGGAATTACTGGGCGTAAAGCGAGCGCAGACGGTTAATTAAGTCAGATGTGAAATCCCCGAGCTCAACTTGGGACGTGCATTTGAAACTGGTTAACTAGAGTGTGTCAGAGGGAGGTAGAATTCCACGTGTAGCAGTGAAATGCGTAGAGATGTGGAGGAATACCGATGGCGAAGGCAGCCTCCTGGGATAACACTGACGTTCATGCTCGAAAGCGTGGGTAGCAAACAGGATTAGATACCCTGGTAGTCCACGCCCTAAACGATGACAATTAGCTGTTGGGACACTAGATGTCTTAGTAGCGAAGCTAACGCGTGAAATTGTCCGCCTGGGGAGTACGGTCGCAAGATTAAAACTCAAAGGAATTGACGGGGACCCGCACAAGCGGTGGATGATGTGGATTAATTCGATGCAACGCGAAGAACCTTACCTGGTCTTGACATGTACGGAATCTCTTAGAGATAGGAGAGTGCCTTCGGGAGCCGTAACACAGGTGCTGCATGGCTGTCGTCAGCTCGTGTCGTGAGATGTTGGGTTAAGTCCCGCAACGAGCGCAACCCTTGTCATTAGTTGCCATCATTAAGTTGGGCACTCTAATGAGACTGCCGGTGACAAACCGGAGGAAGGTGGGGATGACGTCAAGTCCTCATGGCCCTTATGACCAGGGCTTCACACGTCATACAATGGTCGGTACAGAGGGTAGCGAAGCCGCGAGGTGAAGCCAATCTCAGAAAGCCGATCGTAGTCCGGATTGCACTCTGCAACTCGAGTGCATGAAGTCGGAATCGCTAGTAATCGCAGGTCAGCATACTGCGGTGAATACGTTCCCGGGTCTTGTACACACCGCCCGTCACACCATGGGAGTGGGGGATACCAGAATTGGGTAGACTAACCGTAAGGAGGTCGCTTAACACGGTATGCTTCATGACTGGGGTGAAGTCGTAACAAGGTAGCCGTAGGGGAACCTGCGGCTGGATCACCTCCTTTCTAGAGAAAAGAAGGGGCTGACTGGCATTCACACTTATCGGTAAACTGAAAAGATGCGAGAAGAGACTGAATAAACTGGGTTTGTAGCTCAGCTGGTTAGAGCACACGCTTGATAAGCGTGGGGTCGGAGGTTCAAGTCCTCCCAGACCCACCACTTATTTAAGGACAGAGGGGGCATAGCTCAGTTGGTAGAGCACCTGCTTTGCAAGCAGGGGGTCATCGGTTCGATCCCGTTTGCCTCCACCACCACTCTGAGGAGAAGGGGTTCAGTAAAATACTTTGGAAATTAAAGGCAGTTCAGAGAGCTGATTTTAATTTGCGAAGTAACGCATCGATCTTTAACAAATTGGAAAGCCGAAATCAACAAACAAAGATTGGAGCATAGAACTGATTCTGGAGACAGAAGAAGAGAAGTGCTGCAAGAATTGGGTGATGATTGTATCGCTGAACAACGAGCACAAAAGGCGTTGTTCAGACAACCAAAGCAGTAAGCTTTATGAGAGTAAAGGCCTTAAGTCAGAGATACTAGTCAACGGTATGCTGACGAAGTCAGGAGGTTCTTGAAATGATAGAGTCAAGTGAATAAGTGCATCAGGCGGATGCCTTGGCGATGATAGGCGAAGAAGGACGTGTAAGCCTGCGAAAAGCGTGGGGGAGCTGGCAATAGAGCTGTGATCCCGCGATATCCGAATGGGGAAACCCACCATGTATAAGCATGGTATCCTGTACTGAATACATAGGTACAGAGAAGCGAACCCGGAGAACTGAACCATCTAAGTACCCGGAGGAAAAGAAATCAACCGAGATTGCGCAAGTAGTGGCGAGCGAACGCGCAGGAGCCAGTATATGATAGTCACTGAGATAGAAGAACAAGCTGGGAAGCTTGGCCGCAGAGGGTGAAAGCCCCGTATTCGAAATTTCAGAGGCGGTACTAAGTATACGACAAGTAGGGCGGGACACGAGAAATCCTGTCTGAAGATGGGGGGACCATCCTCCAAGGCTAAATACTCATCATCGACCGATAGTGAACCAGTACCGTGAGGGAAAGGCGAAAAGAACCCCGGGAGGGGAGTGAAACAGAACCTGAAACCTGATGCATACAAACAGTGGGAGCGGAGGAATCCGTGACTGCGTACCTTTTGTATAATGGGTCAACGACTTACATTCAGTAGCGAGCTTAACCGATTAGGGGAGGCGCAGGGAAACCGAGTCTTAATAGGGCGTTGAGTTGCTGGGTGTAGACCCGAAACCGAGTGATCTATCCATGGCCAGGTTGAAGGTGCCGTAACAGGTACTGGAGGACCGAACCCACGCATGTTGCAAAATGCGGGGATGAGCTGTGGATAGGGGTGAAAGGCTAAACAAACTCGGAGATAGCTGGTTCTCCCCGAAAACTATTTAGGTAGTGCCTCGAGCAAGACACTGATGGGGGTAAAGCACTGTTATGGCTAGGGGGTCATTGCGACTTACCAACCCATGGCAAACTAAGAATACCATCAAGTGGTTCCTCGGGAGACAGACATCGGGTGCTAACGTCCGGTGTCAAGAGGGAAACAACCCAGACCGCCAGCTAAGGTCCCAAATGACAGATTAAGTGGTAAACGAAGTGGGAAGGCTCAGACAGCCAGGATGTTGGCTTAGAAGCAGCCATCATTTAAAGAAAGCGTAATAGCTCACTGGTCGAGTCGTCCTGCGCGGAAGATGTAACGGGGCTCAAATCTGTAACCGAAGCTGCGGATGCCAGTTTACTGGCATGGTAGGGGAGCGTTCTGTAGGCCGAAGAAGGTGTGTTGAGAAGCATGCTGGAGGTATCAGAAGTGCGAATGTTGACATGAGTAGCGATAAACAGGGTGAAAAGCCCTGTCGCCGAAAACCCAAGGTTTCCTACGCAACGTTCATCGGCGTAGGGTGAGTCGGCCCCTAAGGCAAGGCAGAGATGCGTAGTCGATGGGAAACAGGTTAATATTCCTGTACTTGATTCAAATGCGATGTGGGGACGGAGAAGGTTAGGTCATCGATCTGTTGGAATAGATCGTTTAAGCCGGTAGGTGGAGCACTCAGGCAAATCCGGGTGCTCAACACCGAGAAGTGATGACGAGTGTCTACGGACACGAAGTGACTGATACCACGCTTCCAGGAAAAGCCACTAAGCTACAGTTTGAATGAAACCGTACCGCAAACCGACACAGGTGGGTAGGATGAGAATTCTAAGGCGCTTGAGAGAACTCAGGAGAAGGAACTCGGCAAATTGATACCGTAACTTCGGGAGAAGGTATGCCTCTTATGGTGAAGGATTAACTCTGTAAGCTATGAGAGGTCGCAGAGAATAGGTGGCTGCGACTGTTTAATAAAAACACAGCACTCTGCAAACACGAAAGTGGACGTATAGGGTGTGACGCCTGCCCGGTGCTGGAAGGTTAATTGAAGATGTGCAAGCATCGGATCGAAGCCCCAGTAAACGGCGGCCGTAACTATAACGGTCCTAAGGTAGCGAAATTCCTTGTCGGGTAAGTTCCGACCCGCACGAATGGCGTAACGATGGCCACACTGTCTCCTCCTGAGACTCAGCGAAGTTGAAATGGTTGTGAAGATGCAATCTCCCCGCTGCTAGACGGAAAGACCCCGTGAACCTTTACTGTAGCTTTGCATTGGACTTTGAAGTCACTTGTGTAGGATAGGTGGGAGGCTAAGAAGCAGGAACGCTAGTTCTTGTGGAGCCGTCCTTGAAATACCACCCTGGTGACTTTGAGGTTCTAACCCGGATCCATAATCTGGATCGGGGACCGTGCATGGTAGGCAGTTTGACTGGGGCGGTCTCCTCCCAAAGAGTAACGGAGGAGTTCGAAGGTTACCTAGGTCCGGTCGGAAATCGGACTGATAGTACAATGGCACAAGGTAGCTTAACTGCGAGACCGACAAGTCGAGCAGGTGCGAAAGCAGGACATAGTGATCCGGTGGTTCTGAATGGAAGGGCCATCGCTCAACGGATAAAAGGTACTCCGGGGATAACAGGCTGATTCCGCCCAAGAGTTCATATCGACGGCGGAGTTTGGCACCTCGATGTCGGCTCATCACATCCTGGGGCTGTAGTCGGTCCCAAGGGTATGGCTGTTCGCCATTTAAAGTGGTACGTGAGCTGGGTTTAAAACGTCGTGAGACAGTTTGGTCCCTATCTGCAGTGGGCGTTGGAAGTTTGACGGGGGCTGCTCCTAGTACGAGAGGACCGGAGTGGACGAACCTCTGGTGTACCGGTTGTGACGCCAGTCGCATCGCCGGGTAGCTAAGTTCGGAAGAGATAAACGCTGAAAGCATCTAAGCGTGAAACTCGCCTGAAGATGAGACTTCCCCAGGGATTTAATCCCTCTGAAGAGACGTTCGAGACCAGGACGTTGATAGGTCGGGTGTGGAAGAGTGGTAACACTTGGAGCTAACCGATACTAATTGCTCGTGAGGCTTGACTCTATCATTTGAAGAACTTCGTGCAGAAAATGCACAGAGAATGATAAAGCTTACTGATGAATACACATCATCACCGAGATTAAGGCTTTCTGATTTGACAGTTTAATGTCTGGCGGCCATAGCGGGTTGGTCCCACGCCTTCCCATCCCGAACAGGACCGTGAAACGACCTAGCGCCGATGATAGTATGGATTGCCCATGTGAAAGTAGGACACCGCCAGACTCCCTATAGAAGAACCCGGTTGAT
>NZ_JAAEDR010000021.1:0-1442 GCF_013344995.1 Snodgrassella sp. ESL0304 | reverse complement strand
ATTACAGCAGAATGCGCTGCAATGGAATAGCAATATATCTGCTTATGATGCCAGTCATGCAACCGGTACTGCACAAAAAATTACCAATGTAGCCCAAGGTAGTCTGGCAGCAGACTCAAGTGATGTAATTACCGGCGGGCAATTGTTTGATACCAATACTCAGGTTAGCAGCCTGTCCGGTAATCTAAACGACGTTTCCAGCAGTGTGGTAACAGGTTTAAATAGCCTGTCTTCATCATTGTCTGAAATTAGTGGTAATCGATTATCCAGTTTGTCTACTGGTATCGACAGTACCAACAGCAGATTGACTGAACTGTCTGCATCAGCATCAAGCAGCCTGGCAGCGACTGACTCTAATGTAAAAACATTACAGCAGAATGCGCTATTGTGGAAAGATGGTGCTTATGATGCTATGCGTGACGGAAAAGTCCAGAAAATTACCAATGTAGCTGATGGCAATATTGAAAAGGGATCAAGTGATGTTGCTACTGCTGGCCAGTTATATACAACTAATACTAATATTACGGAACTTTCCAGCAGTGTTAGTACCAGTTTCGATCATTTCACGTCTTCTTTGAGTACGATTACTCAAACTGGTGGTAATGATGTGATCAGTCTGTCTACTGTTGCAAGCAATATTGATAACAGGGTAACTAATTTAAAGCAGAATGCACTGCAATGGAATGATGATATTGCTGCTTATGATGCCAGTCGTGCAACCAAAAATCCGGCAAAAATTACCAATGTTGCTGCCGGTGAAGTATCAGCAGATTCAACTGATGTGATTACTGGTGCGCAGCTTGATCAGGCTAATGCAAATTATGCCAGCAGTCTGGCAGAAGTATCAGGATCAGTCTCTAGTGGTTTAAGCTCAGTTCAGGATAAAGTAAACGGTTTATCTGCAGACTGGCCGGACAGACTAAATAGTCTGTCTACCACAACTTCCAGCGGATTAAGCAGTCTGTCTACCGCAGCATCAAATGCTTTGAGCAGTTTATCTTCGACTACTTCAAGCACGATAGCCAGCCTGTCTAACAGTACTTCTAGCGGATTGAACAGTTTATCTTCCAGTGCAGCTAGCGGATTGAGCAGTCTGTCTTCCAGTACTGCCATCGGACTGAATAGCCTTTCTTCCAGTACTTCAACGATACTGGGACAATTAGACAATACGATCAGTACTGCCACCAGTAATGTTGCCGGACTACAGCAGGATGCCCTGCAATGGAATGGCGGTATTAGCGCATATGATGCCAGTCATGGAAGCGGTAGTGCACAAAGAATTACCCATGTAGCAGCCGGTGAAGTATCAGCAGATTCAACCGATGCAATTAACGGAGGTCAGCTCTTTGCTCTGTCCAGCTCAGCCTCAACCGGACTGAACAGTCTGTCAACCAGCATGAGCAGCATGGCAGACATTCAGCAGGGTAGCATATCCACAATCA
>NZ_JAAEDR010000020.1:0-6640 GCF_013344995.1 Snodgrassella sp. ESL0304 | reverse complement strand
TAGGATGGTCGGATTGATCAGGAACAGAATATGCTGCAGCGCACATTAGCAAAAAGTATCAGTGTTACAGGAGTGGGTTTGCATTCCGGGGAACGGGTACGCCTGAGTCTGCATCCGGCTGCTTCGGATAGTGGTATTCGTTTTCGCCGGACGGATCTGAACGGAGAATTTGGCCGGCTTGTGCCGCTGACTCCTGAACTGATTAACGATACCCGTTTATCTTCTACGGTTGTTACGCCGGACGGTATTCGTATTGGCACCATCGAGCATATTATGTCGGCATTTGCTGCCTATGGAATCGATAATATTATTGTTGAGCTTAATGCACCGGAAATCCCTATTATGGATGGTTCCAGCCTGCCTTTTATTTATCTGTTACAGGATGCCGGGGTAATTGATCAGCCTGTCGAAAAAAAATTTTTGCGTATTAAACAGTCGCTGGTACTGACAGAGGGAGATAAATGGGTAAAATTTACTCCATATGAAGGATTTCAGATTACATTAACCATAAATTTTGATCATCCTGTTTTTAATCGCAGTAACCAGACTTTCCGGATTGATTTTGCAGGACAGTCATATGTTGATGAAATTTCCCGGGCGCGGACATTTGGTTTTATGCAGGAAGTAGAACTGATGCGCAGCCACAATCTGGGGCTTGGGGGTAATCTGAGTAATGCGATTGTAATTGATGATACGGATGTGCTTAATCCTGAAGGATTGCGCTATCCGGATGAATTTGTCCGGCATAAAATTCTCGATGCTGTCGGAGATCTTTATACGCTTGGTCACCCGATTATTGGCTCCTTTGAGGGGCATAAATCCGGCCATGCGATCAATAATGCGCTGTTAAGGCAGCTTTTGGCGCAGCCACAATCCTATGAATGGGTAACTTTTCCGCATAATTATCAGCTGCCGGCCGCATTTCATCAGTTGCCGCATGCAGCCTGACTTGCGGCCATGATAATATTCATGTTAAGAATATGTTATAATTACTTAACAAAATCAGGTTAAACTGGCCGGATAATATTTAACCGGCTTCACTTTATTATATTATTCCGGGATATAAATGCAATGGATTATCAAGCTGTTGTAGCGCAATTACTAAACGTAGAAGGTGCACTGGCGGCGGCGGTGGTTGATTATGATAATGGTATGTTAATGGCCGGTAATGCCATTAATAAAATTGATCTGGAAATTGCCGCGGCCAGCAGTACGGAAGTTATCCGCTCTAAAATCAAAACTATGCAGATGCTGGATCTTAGCGATGAAATTGAGGATATACTGATTACACAGGGGCAGCAGTATCATCTGATCCGGCCGCTGAAAAAACTGGGTAGCCTGTTTTTGTATTCAGTACTTGATAGCCACCGTGCCAATCTGGCTTTATCGCGCCGGGCGCTGATTGATGTTGAAAAACAAATGGAGTAGTAACCGGATTATATAGATTCGATATGGCTGCTGATTGATTTGAATATGGCTGTTAAACCAGTATTCCGGCTACATGGTTATTAATTAAAAATTGAATTCTTCTGTAATTAACTATTCACAGTTATATTTTTAATTCAGATTAACAATATGCTATTTATTAATTTAAATAGCATATTGTTTTTACAGTCAGACCATTTTTGCTTTGTACCTTTCTGCATAACATTCTGTTATGCCTTGATCTAGATTTTCTGGCTATTCTGCTTTTCTCTGCGAATATAGATGCATTGTCTGTATCTGTCTGTTTTGATGGATTAATATTATGCCGGATCAAATTTTATTCTGTTATGCAGAAATGGTAATACACAAAATACAATTCAAATGATGTGTAAGCGTAATTTAATTGCGGCCAATTTGCGTCGTTTAGCTAATTAATAACTATATTTACTTCCATTACTGTATTTATTCAAGTGGCTAGCAAACGAAAAGCAGATAATAAATCTAACTGCCTAAAACCATTTATTTAGATCAGATTTGTTTAGGTGTAATAAAATGCCATTCTAATTTTTTAATTTTGAGAAAACGGATTAATCAGATTACTGTGGTGTTAATAAGACAATAATAATATATAAACAATCTATTTAATTAACATATTTATATATTTAATTTTTGAAATAAATTTAAAAAAATATTTGAATTTCAGATATTTATTTTTATAAAAAATATAGTTTTTATTGAGTTTACTAAATATTATTTAAATTTGTTGAATACATACAAGCAAGTATATTATGTTATATTGCTTAAAGATTTAATTTTAAATTTTAACTTTATTTAAATTTATACAAATTTTGTTTGACGGCATGATTTCTAATCAGGAGTAAACCAATTGAATAAAATATATCGTGCTATATGGAATGAAACGACCCAGACCTGGGTGGCCGCCTCCGAACTAGCTAAGAGCAAAACCAAGTCCGATACCGTAGCCTGCTTGCCGGCCACAGGCATGATAAAAAGTAAGTCCCGATTCGGATCAGTCTTTAAACGGAGTCTTATCGCTTCAATTCTGAATTTTTCACTCGTTATTCCGAATGTTTTTGCTGCAAATACGGCACTGGTTGGTGGTGTTAGCTTGAGTGACCCTAGTATTGAAGTAAAGTATGCAGATCAAAAAGGTAAGGTATGGGCAAGTCATGGTTCTGTAGTTATCAATGGGATTAATGGTTTTTCTAAAGATGGTACAAACTGCAGAGCCGATGAAGTTGCGGGCAGGAGTGATCCGGAGCGTACAATTACTGGTGCATTAATCTCTGCATTGGACGAATATAAACGCTTTGCTAATCAAATTGATCCGGCCTATGGTACAACAACAACTGCTGTTAATGGGAATAAAGCTGTTCAGCAAGGGGACGCAGCCTCAAATAAAATGCCGGTAGCTTATGGTGTCCATTCTTTTGCATCCGGTTGTGGTTCTTACGCAAGTGGTAACTACTCAGTAGCATTCGGTACCAACGCCACCGCTACTACCGGCGGCGCGATAGCTGTCGGAACTGCTGCTCTGGCTTCCGGGCGGGCTTCCATTGCTTTTGGTGTCGGCGCTGAAGCTACAGGTGTCTCCAGTGTAGCTTTAGGTTCGGTTGCATCTTCTAATGGTGTGGGTAGTGTGGCAGCCGGTTTGAAATCTCAGGCCAGTGCTGACGGTACTGTTGCCTTAGGTGTTCAGGCACAGGCTACAGCAGATTCTGCCGTAGCTATCGGTAATACAGCTCAGGCCACTGGCGAACAAAGTATCAGTATAGGCTCAGCCAATCAGGTAAGCGGAAAAAGATCCGGTGCAATTGGCGGCTCTCAGACAACAACTGCTTATAATTCAGTCAATGGTGAAATTGCAGATGAAGATAAAGATCAGGCAACCGGTATCACTAGTGTAACCGGGAATGACACTTATTCTTTCGGTAATCAGAATGGTACGATTGCTGCTAATAATACCGGTATATTCGGTAATAGTAATGTTATAGCACTTGATTCAACCGGTGCTACTAAGGCAGATGATATAAGAATATTAGGCAATCTGAACAAAGTCTCTGCAAATGCTACCGGGGCCATGATTGTAGGTAATGAAGCTAAAGTCGGTGCTGCTAATGCCCTGGCACTGGGTAACAAGACCCAAATTAGTGGTATGAATGGCGTCGCCATCGGTACAGAGGCTAATGTCAGTTCTGATAACGGCGTGGCTATAGGCAGTAATTCTGCAACTACAGCCGCAGCAGGTGTGGCTGGCTATGATCCTGCAGGTGGGGTTCATGATGCCACATCATCTACCTGGAACAGTACCAGAGGCTCGGTGGCGATTGGTAATGCCAGTGCCGGTGTCACACGGCAGATTACCGGCCTGGCTGCCGGTACACAGGATACTGATGCTGTCAATGTGGCTCAGTTAAAAAGCCTGGGCGATTCTGTGTCAACCAGTCTGTATGATCTGTCTTCTACAACAGTAAGCCATTTAACTGAAAACGACAATAAATTAGATAATCTGATAAATACGACCAATTCAACTTTAGTTACATATGACAGCAAGCTGGTAGATACAGCCGGATTACTGGACAGCCGGATTACTGAAACTAATAACAAACTTGATGCAGTAAATACTTCAGTTTTAACCAGTATCAGCCAGTTGCAGGAAAATGCATTACGGTGGAATGACGATGTACAGGCTTATGATGCAGTTCATGGTCAGGCAAATACAGCAAAAATTATCAATGTTGCGGCCGGTGATTTATCGCCAGAATCAACTGATGCTATTAATGGCGGACAGCTTTATAATACCAATTCAGCATTGAGCAGTTTGTCAACTGTTGCGATAAGCAGTATTTCCACTGCGCTATCGAATTCCACTTCAATGTCTGCTTCAATCAGCACAACCCTGTCAGAAACTTCAAATAAGCTCAGTCAGCTTCTGGACAATACTTCAACCAGCATGAATCAATTAAGCCGGGATGCACTACAGTTAAAAGATGGTGTATTTGATGCTGAACGTGACGGAAAAGCCCAGAAAATCACGCATGTTGCGGCCGGTGATATTTCTTCGGCTCATTCCAGTGATGTGGTTATTGGTTCGCAGTTATATGAAACCAATACAAATCTGTCTAATTTATCAGACAGTTTTGCTTCAAGTTTGACCAGCTTGTCAAATTCAGTGGGTAATTCAAATATAGCAGATATTACTAGTTTGTCTACAGTAGCCAGTGGCGTAAGTAGCAGCCTGTCCAGTTTGCGAAATGATGCTTTACTATGGAAAGCGGGTGAAAATAAGGTAGATGGTGCCTATGATGCTGAGCGTAACGGAAAAGCTCAGAAAATTACCAATGTTGCAGACGGCAGTACTGAACAGGGATCAACAGATGTAATTACCGGTGGACAGTTATACAGTCTTTCGACTGCTACTGTAGCTAAACTGGATAACGTAACCAGCACAATAAGTACAAGTTTGACAGACAGTAACCAAAAAATAGACGATGTAAGTAATAAAGCTCTGTTATGGAATGAAAGTAAAATCGCTTATGATGCCGGTAATCGGAAAATTACAGGTGTTGCTGCCGGTGCATTAACAGCAGATTCATCTGATGTGGTGATCGGAGCACAGTTATATACAACCAATAATCTTCTGAATAATCTATCTTTATCAACTACAGGTGGGTTAGACAGCCTGAGTACGGCCTTAAGCAGCTCTTCTCAGTCGATTATTAGTAGTCTTTCCGGACTTGTGGGAAACAATCAGCGCGAAGTTGCGGCCTTGCAGGATAATGCTTTGCAATGGAATGATACTGATAAGGCATACAGTGCTAAACATCCGGCATTTGGTAATCAGCGCATTACCAATGTAGCAGACGGCAGAGAGGGTGCTGACTCAACCGATGCGGTGACCGGTAAACAGCTGTTTAGTCTTTCCAGTTCTACAGCAGAAAGTTTGAATAATTTATCCAGTTCTCTGCAGAATCTATCTGCGGATGGTGTGGGCAGTTTATCTACAGCCCTTAGTACAGGTTTGAATAATATCAATTCCAGTATTACTACCTTGCAGCAGGATGCTTTACAGTGGAAAGACGGTGCTTACGATGCCAGCCATGGTGTTGAAAATGGTGTACAGAAAATTACCCATGTTAAAGATGGTGATCTGAATGAATATTCCACTGATGTTGTCACCGGTAAGCAATTATTTGACACCAATACCAGTGTAGCTACTCTGTCTGCCGGTCTGGATAGCAGATTGGTAAGTTTGTCTGGTTCGACATCTGCCAGTTTGAATAATATTTCAGTTGATTTAAATCAATCGCTGAGTAGCGGTCTGAGCTCTCTTTCTGCAGCGGCCAATACGGGGTTAAGCTCTGTTAATTCAAATATAGCTACATTACAGCAGAATGCGCTGCAATGGAATAGCAATATATCTGCTTATGATGCCAGTCATGCAACCGGTACTGCACAAAAAATTACCAATGTAGCCCAAGGTAGTCTGGCAGCAGACTCAAGTGATGTAGTAACAGGCGCCCAGCTGTTTAATACCAATAATAGTGTAAGCACTCTGTCTGATAATGTTGATAGTAAGATGAATTCAATTTCTTCATCAACATCGGCCAGTGTGGGTAGCCTTTCTAGCGCACTGGGTCAGTTTGCCAATGAGAAAATCAATAGTCTGTCTACTACTTTTGAGGATAAACTGAGTACAACCAATTCCAGCGTAGCATCATTGCAGCACAATGCATTGTTATGGAATAACGACATTGACGGTGGCGCATATGATGCTACTCACGATGGAAAAGCGCAGCGCATTACAAATGTACTGGCTGGAAATCTTGCAGCCGGTTCAAGTGATGTGGTTACTGGTGGCCAGCTATTCACGACTAATAGTCATCTTGGTACTTTGTCTGATAGCGTTAGTTCAGGTTTTAACTCTTTGTCAACTTCATTAGAAGATTTACAAAATAAAAGTCCGAATGGATTGGTCAGTCAGCTGGAACAGACTAATCAGAGTCTGAGCAGTCTGTCTGTATCAGCATCAAGCAGTCTGACTGCGGCTGACTCTCATGTAAAAACATTACAGCAGAATGCGCTGCAATGGAATAGCAATATATCTGCTTATGATGCCAGTCATGCAACCGGTACTGCACAAAAAATTACCAATGTAGCCCAAGGTAGTCTGGCAGCAGACTCAAGTGATGTA
>NZ_JAAEDR010000019.1:0-21108 GCF_013344995.1 Snodgrassella sp. ESL0304 | reverse complement strand
TGTCAACCGGTCTGAACACAGCTAATAGCAGCATAAACAGCCTGTCAAGCGGATATGCCAGTATCAATAATCAGGTATCTTCATTAAATCAGGATGCCCTGCAATGGAATGGCGGTATTAGTGCATACGATGCCAGTCATGGAAGCGGAAGTGCACAAAGAATTACCCATGTAGCAGCCGGTAATGTATCAGCAGATTCAACCGATGCAATTAACGGAGGTCAGCTCTTTGCTCTGTCCAGCTCAGCCTCAACCGGACTGAACAGTCTGTCAACCAGCATGAGCAGCATGGCAGACATTCAGCAGGGTAGCATATCCACAATCATTGCTGATAACCTGAAAGATGTAAATCAAAACGTATCCAGCCTGTCAACCGGTCTGAACACAGCTAATAGCAGCATAAACAGCCTGTCAAGCGGATATGCCAGTATCAATAATCAGGTATCTTCATTGAATCAGGATGCCCTGCAATGGAATGGCGGTATTAGTGCATACGATGCCAGTCATGGAAGCGATAGTGCACAAAGAATTACCCATGTAGCTGCCGGTGATGTATCAGCACATTCAACTGATGCAATTAACGGAGGTCAGTTCTTTGCTCTGTCCACCTCAGCTTCAACCGGTCTGAGCAGTCTGTTAACAACTGTTTCCTCAACTGTTTTCGAAAATGTTTCTCCTCAGATCTCCAGTATAAGTAGTTCTCTGTCCACCGGATATGAAGGTCTTTCAAAGAGTGTAGAAACCTTGGCAAGCACTTCTAAATCCATAAAGGGACGAGTGGATTATCTAGAAGAGCATACGATCACATGGAATAGTGATAAAGACGGATTTGATGCAGGCCAAACCAACAACGGTATGACTCGTGATGGTTCTACTCCTTATCGCAAAATTGTGAATCTGGCAAATGGTGATGTAAGTGCAGGTTCGCATGATGCGGTAAATGGCGGCCAGTTATACGAAGTAAAAACTTCGCTGTCTACCGGTCTGAGTTCTTTGTCAACATCTTTGGGTGGCACAAACTTGGGCAGTATGAGTACCAGTATTTCTAATATGCTTACCAGTATCTCTGATCTGAATGCGAATGCGTTACAATGGAATAATAGTAGTAAAGTTTATGATGCTGCTCGCGGAAGTATTGAAGGACAGAGAATTACCGGTGTTAAAAGCGCTAGTATAGCAGCCGGTTCTCTTGATGCAGTGAATGCTGGTCAGTTGTGGGATGTACAACAAAGTATCAATACCTTGTCAACTGGTTTGTCAAGCCTGTCAACAGCAGTAGACGGTCTGCCCGCAGGCACTGGCACTATTTCTAGTGATGCACTGTCGAGTCTGTCAACTGCAATCAGTAAAAGAACAGAAAGTCAGCTTTCTAGTATAACTGCCGGTTTGGGTAAGCCAAGCGGATATGATCCAAGTACAGGTCAGATTACACCGCCTAAATATGAAACTACTACGCCGACAGGCAATATAGTAACTGCTGATAATGTGGCTGACGCTCTGCGGAATATTCAGGATTACGGCACTAAATATGCAAAGAGTAACTCAGCAAAAGCAGCCTCAATCGCTCAGGGAGTTGATTCAGTGGCAATAGGCGGTGCATCAATGGCCAGCGGCACCTCAGCAGTTGCCATAGGTGATTCTGCCAGCGCATCGTCAGCCAATGGTGTTGCTCTGGGCAGTCAGGCGAAAGTAACTCAGAGCGGAGGCGTAGCACTTGGATCCGGATCGGTGGCAAATACAGCAGCCGGTAAAGAGGGCTATATACCGGTAACGGCAACGCAGCAGCAGGCAGCAGCAATCCGGGCAACGAAGAGTACAGAAGGAGCGGTATCTGTAGGAGATGCATCGAAAGGTGTATACCGTCAGATAACCGGGGTTGCCGCGGGTACGGCTGATACTGATGCAGTCAATGTGGCTCAGCTTAAGGGTGTGAATAATCAGATTACCAACATCAATAAGTATGTAAATCAGGTAAATGATCGTGTTCAGCGGACTGAACGCCGCGCCTATTCCGGTACGGCACTGGCCATGGCTCTGTCCGGCGCTTATCTGCCTTCTCTGAATGCCGGTGAACAGGCTGTCGGTGTGGGTGTAGGTACTTATCGTGGCTATACTGCGGTAGGAGCTAATTATAAAGCCATGAGTAACAGCGGTAATATTGGCTGGGGTGCAGGTGTTTCCACTACAGGCAAAGAAGTTGGCTTTAATGCCGGTGTCGGCTTTAAGTGGGGTCGAAATTAAACTGTTTTTACTCAGTAGTCTGACTAACTTCCGGATTTATCTGAATCCGGAAGTTTTTTTATGGTTTGGAAAAATGTTAAGAGATAAAAGATGGCGGATATACTGTATCTTCCCGGTTTACGGATGAATCAATTGGCATCGATTTTATGGATAAAGTGGTTCCCAAGCACAGGATTAATCTGAAAGTATTTAGTTATAATTGGTATGGTTCAGATTGAAAAAATCATAAAATTCTAGTGTGTGTACCGGATATTGACAGGCTGATTTACACATACAGAAGCCGTAGAAGATATTAATATTTAGATACTGTGCGCCGGCTGGCTTTATTGATTTACTATAGTCAGTATTATATATTTAATAACATTAAAATATTATTACATAAACATAGGAATGCCAACATGCATGCTAATCAGCAGACAGCCGGAAAGCAAACTGCACTGGTTGTAGAAGGCGGTGGAATGCGTGCTGCATTCAGCAGCGGTGTTACTGATGCTTTCTTACAGGCAGATTTTAACCCGTTTAGTTTACTGGTCGGAGTATCTTCCGGAGCCAGTACTATTGCCAGTTATCTGGCCGGACAGGAAGGGCGTAATCTGGCTATACTGCTTGATCAGTCCTGCCGGCCGGAGTTTATCAGCTGGGCACGCTTTATCCGTGGCGGCGACCTGATGGATATTGACTGGTTGTGGCAGGTTGTACAACAGGAAAATCCGCTGGATTGTGAGCGTATGTTTGCACGACAGCGTGATTTCAGAGTTGTTTTAAGTAATGCTGTTAGCGGTGAGCCGGAGTATGCTGTGGCTCAGCCCGATTCTTTTCTGGAAGTACTGCGTGCTTCGAGTTCAATTCCGTTTATGATTCGTAAACCGGTAGCAATTGGCGGAGGATTTTATTTTGACGGCGGAGTAGCTGATGCCTTGCCGGTACAGTGGACTCTGTCTCAGCCGGACATCGGTTGTGTGATAGTAATTCGTACCAGAGCGCACAATTATGTGAAGAAAGGTAGTCTGGGTGACAGTCTGCTGGCAAGGCGTTTGCCGGTCAGCGGGTTTGCTCAGGCATTACGGCAGCGGGTAAAGCATTATAATACTACCCTGACATGGATGCGGCAGCCTGAAAACTGCCGGTATATTATTGAAATTAATCCTCCGGATGATGGCAAAATGGCCGGACGTCTGTGCCGGGATGCCGGCCGTTTACGCTACAGTTATGCAGCCGGTCTGGAATGCGGCCGTGCATTATTGCAGCAATGGCCGGTAAATTAATAGTTTTTTTGCCTTAAAGGTAAACGAGTAATTTGGTGAAGTAATGAAAACGGATTCGACTGTATCG
The DNA here is from genome assembly GCF_013344995.1 of Snodgrassella sp. ESL0304. Classification (NCBI taxonomy): domain Bacteria; kingdom Pseudomonadati; phylum Pseudomonadota; class Betaproteobacteria; order Neisseriales; family Neisseriaceae; genus Snodgrassella; species Snodgrassella sp. ESL0304. The sequence continues at coordinate 17,536 of NZ_JAAEDR010000019.1, read as the reverse complement.
AAAACACAGCACCGGCTTAGTCTTTTTGTTGCTATTCTGGCTTTGGCATTTGTTTTACGCGGCCCGCTGACTGGTGTGGGTCCCCTGTTACAGAATATTCAGACGCAGCTGCAGATAAGCAGTACGCTGGCCGGCATGCTGACTACGGTACCATTGCTGACATTTGGTCTGTTTTCGATTTTTATCCCCAGGCTTGCAGCACGTCTGGGCTCGGAGCAGATGGTCTTTTTTGCTTTGTGGATATTAACGCTGGGGTTGGTGCTGCGCTGTGGTTCCGGGCTGTTTCTGCTGCTGACAGGTACGGCTTTGCTCAGCTGTGCCATTGCTGTTGGCAATGTACTGATTCCCAGTATGGTAAAGCAGTATTTTCCGTTTAAAATGGGACTGGTTACTGCATTATATGCACTGGTGATGAATATGGGCGGTGCGGCCGGTTCTGCTTTAAGTGCCCCGCTTGCTCACAGTAATCTATGGGGCTGGCGCGGTGCTCTGGTAATCTGGGTACTACCGGCGCTGGTGGCTATGGTTATCTGGTGGCTGCCTTTTAAAGCAGCCAATGCTGTGCCCAAGGCGGCTGTACGTGCACGTCAGGTAAAGATACACCTGTGGCGTAATCCGCTGGCCTGGCAGGTAACGCTGTTTATGGGATTTCAGTCGTTTCTGTTTTATTCTACAGTTAGCTGGCTGCCGCAGATTGTAGCCAAAGCCGGTGTATCAGCAACGGAAGCCGGTGGCTGGCTCGGGCTGATGCAGCTGGTGATGATACCAACCAATTTGCTGATACCGATTTATGCAGCCAGATTAAAGCAGCAGCACTGGATAGGGTCGATGTGCGGCGTGGCTTTAATCTTGTCGGTATTATTGCTGATGTCGCCATGGCGCAGCTGTTATTTTCCGGCAGTGCTGTTGCTGGGGCTGGGCATCAGCGGGGCTTTCTGTCTAAGCATGATGTTTTTCAGTTTACGCAGCAGCAGTGTTACTGAAGGAGTGCTGTTATCCGGAATGGCACAAACCTGTGGCTATCTGTTTGCAGCTGTGGGTCCAGTCCTGATGGGCGCTCTGCATGACATGATGCATTCCTGGTTTCCGGCATTGTGTCTGATGTTTATTGCCGCGGTCGTTATTACTGTGTCTGGCTGGAATGCCGGTAAAGATCGCAAGTTATCTGATTTTCAGGAATAAAAATATCCACAGTTTTATCCACAAATTTCTGTGGATAAAACTGCCTGCCCGCATACCGGACAATCTGGATTGGCAGCCAGCTGCAGGCGCTGCCATTGAAAAGAACAGGCGTCAAAACAGTGTAGCCAGCAGCCGTCAGGGTGAATACCGGCAATTATCTGCAATGCTTCACTGGCCTGTGCCGCGCCCATAATACCGAGTAAAGGTGCAAAAACTCCGTTTTTGGCACAACTGGCACCTTCATCATTCATTTCTCCTTCAAACAGGCATTGATAGCAGGGGCCGCGACCATCACGAAAATCATATACTGCCAGCTGACCGGCAAATACCAGTGCAGAGGCCGAAACCAATGGTTTGCGTGCATTAAAACAGACCTGATTAATCAGCCGGCGGCTGGCAAAATTGTCGGTACAATCCAGAATGATATCGGTATGCTGAACCAGTTGCTCTAACAGGTTGGCATCTGCTCTGGCTACAATGGGTTGTAATTGGGTCTGCGGATATTGTGTCTGTAGCTGCCGGCACAATATCGCGGCTTTTGCCTGACCGATATCTTGATCATTAAACCAGAACTGGCGTTGCAGATTACTGATTTCGATAGTGTCGTTATCCACAACGGTAATATGCCCTATTCCGCTGGAAGCCAGATAAGTCAGAGCCGGATGTGCCAGACCGCCGGCACCGATTACCAGAACACGGGCAGCAAGAATTGCTTCCTGTCCGGCAATATCCAGCTTATCCAGTAATATATGACGGCTGTAACGCAATAGTTGTTCATCAGTAATCATGATTGTCTCTGGTAGTTGGGTGGTTGTGACTGGTACAGGTGTAGTCTGGTTTATTCTGCCCTGCTATTATAATAGTTTAGTCTAGTTTCTCAGAATATTTATGCGCCATCCTGCCCGTCCGTCCGGTCGGTTTTTATATCGTCTGCGTAGTCATCTGCATCGTGGCGGTTTGATTGCCTATCCTGCAGAAGGCAGTTATGGGCTGGGTTGTCTGCCAGATTGTGTGCCGGCGGTGCGTAAAGTCATTGCATTGAAAAAGCGACCGCAACATAAAGGGCTGATTGTTATTGCTGCTGATTTCACTCAATTACAGCCTTTGCTCGCACCTTTGTCCGCAACCGATATAGCGGCTGTCAGCCGGCAGTGGCCGGCACCCAGAACTTTACTGTTACCGGTACGCAAACAGGTTTCACCTGTGTTACGCGGGCGGGGCCGGCAAACTCTGGCTGTACGGGTTCCGGACCTGGCAACTGCCCGGTTTTTATGCAGAGCAGCAGGTACGGCGCTGGTATCTACTTCTTGTAACCGGGCGGGAAAAAAAACCTGTCGTACCGAACGTGAAGTCAGACGTCAGTTTGGAAAACAGGTGATAATTCTGGGGGGGCGCACCGGCGGAAGAAAACAGCCCAGCCAGATTATTGACTGGGCTTCCGGTAAGCGGCTGCGTTAGTTATTTTATTAATAAGCTGATTTGTAAATAATTTATATCTGTAATTTACAGAATTACTGCGCAGACAATGTTTATATATTTGTAGTTTGCTGTTACTTAGCACATTTTTAATGATTGCGGGCAACGACAAATTGCGCCAGTGCGCGAAGATGAGATGCACGCTGGTCAAAATCGCTTAAAGCATCAATAGCCTGTTGTACCAGATTTTCTGCATACTGGCGTGCTGTAGTCAGCCCCATCAGACTAACGTAGGTAGGTTTATTAGTCCGGGCATCTTTTCCGGCGGTTTTACCCAGTGTGCTGCTATCCTGCTCGTAATCCAGTACATCATCAATAACCTGAAAAGCCAGACCCAGATGAGCGGCATAATGGTCGAGTGCGATTAATGCCTGCTGGCTGATATCCTGACAGCAAAGTCCGCCCAGTGTAACTGCTGCTCTGATCAGCGCACCTGTCTTCAACTGGTGCATGTGTTCCAGCTCGGCCTGATTCAGACCTACCCCTACGCAGGCTAAATCGATAGCCTGTCCGCCGGCCATGCCATGACAGCCGGCAGCCTGTGCCAGAGTCTGTATCATTTGCAGCTGACGCGCAGCGTCCAGACCAGTTGGCCGGCTCAGCAGGCTGAATGCCATACTTTGCAGGGCATCACCAACCAGTAAGGCTGTTGCCGGTGTATATTGTATGTGACAGGCAGGTTTTCCGTGTCGCAGACTGTCGTTATCCATCTCCGGCATATCGTCGTGCACAAGCGAATAGATATGTATGCATTCGATTGCAGCCAGAGCATAATCTGCGGCTTCTGTAACCGCATTACCCAGCTCCGCCGCCGCCAGAACCAGCATCGGCCGCAACCGTTTACCGCCATCCAGCGCCGCATAGCGCATGGCTTCAATCAGTGGTGCGGGAAGTTGTCCGGCTGGGGGAAGTAATCGGGTTAATGTCTCTTCTGTATGTATCTGTACTTGTTTTTGCCAGTCGGCAAAATTACTCCCCTGTTTCAAGCTTCAGCTCCTTTAATTCACCATTATCCAGTACCTGTAGTTTTTGTTCTACCTCAGCCAGCTTCTGCTGGCAGTATTGCACCAGTTCCTGACCATATTCATATGCAGCCAGTGATTCTTCCAGCGGAAGATCATTGTTTTGCATGGATTCAGTTATTTTTTCCAGTTGCTGGATAGCTTCTTCATAGCTTTTGGGGGTTATTTTCTTCATATTATAGGTCTTTACATGAATTTATGGCTATTGTAACACTCGCACTATGGCTATTGCTGCGGATATCTGTATCATACAATTAGTCAGAATCAGCTGATAACCGGATGAAGTATATTTCAGTTTGTGTTATTAAAAGTAATGTGCTTATATAATCAGTAATAATATTTTTATATGCAACAGAATTTATTCATGTAATGAATAATAATACAGATATTTTATTCAGATAAAGGCAAATTTAAATCAATATTTGCTTCTCTAGATATAGAAATTGTTTTTTTAACCGTAAGAATAAAAAGTTATTTGTAAAAATTAATATATTCATATATTAATTATATAAATTGTTATCTGATGCTGATGTTTGAAATAGCAGGCGGAAAACAGTTTTATGTAAAAAAATCAAATAAATTTTGGTTTTTTGTATTATTTTTTTAGCATATGTTTTAATTTTCGGTAATACTTACTATTGTTGCCGGTTGTACGGTGTATAACTTTATATATATCGAAATATTTCCAGCATATTATGCTTTTGGAGTTTTTTAAAATTAGTTCATTATTATGGATTTTATTTGTCAGCAGGTGTTTTTTTGCTGTTTATTTATCTGGTTTTAAAGCATAATGTTGTTTAAAGCATAATTATATTGTGCTAACTTTAAGTAATTGTTTTAATGGAAAATTAAAACATAGAATTATTTAATTTGTATGATTTGACAATCGGATATATGCAAAACAGGGAAGCCTGAGGAGGAATAATGGTGAACTATTTATACAGATACGGTTGTCTGGAACAGAGTAGCAGAGCAGGCATAGAAGCGAAGATTGAGTACTGTCGTTTATAATCGAATAAATAGTGGTTTCTGAATCTGTTTTACAGATTACTTGAGTAGTTTCTTTGTTTTAAGTAGGCGTTATGGGTAAACAAATTTTTTATGAGGAGTCAGGTCAGTTTAAAGTAGCGGAAATAGTTCAGGAAAATGATGCTACTTTTCTGGTTAATACACAACATGGTAAGCGGGCAAAAATCAAGGCCAGCCACGTTTTTCTGGTGTTTGATGGTGATGCTGCGCAATTTTTACAACAGGCTGCTGAAGCAGCTGCCGGTATTGATATCAGTCTGCTCTGGGAAGCGGTAGGCACTGAAAGTGAATTTACCGCAGCCAGTGCAGCCAGTGAATATTTTGGCAATAGCAGCGGGAATATTGAGCTGGCAGCCACACTGATGGCTCTGTATGCAGCGCCTATGTATTTTTACAAAAAAAATAAAGGTGTATTCAAAGCTGCGCCGGCAGAAACATTACAGCAGGCGCTGGCAGCCATTGAACGGCGCAAACAGCAGGAAGAACAAGTCAATGGCTGGATACAGGAATTGCTGGCCGGTCGCCTGCCGGATGAGATTGCTGCTGAAGCCAAAATGATTCTGCATGCACCTGATAAACAAAGTCTGAAATACAAAGCAGTGGTCAAAGCTGCTGATCAGAAAAAAACCTCACTGTTTGCCCTGCTCCAGAGTGTTGGTGCAGTACCGCCTTTGCCTGAATATTTTCTGGATGGTTTTTTACTTACTCAGTTTCCCAAAGGTGCGGATTGTGGTCATTATCCTGTACCGGTTATGCACAATCTGCCAGATGCCGATACCTCAGTAAGCGCATTTTCCATTGATGACATTGAAACCAGTGAGGTAGATGATGCATTCAGTGTGCGTGACCTGCCCAATGGCAACAAACTGGTCGGAATTCATATAGCTGCCCCGGCTCTGGCAATAGATGCTGAGTCTTTGCTGGAAAAGCTGATATTTGAACGTTTAAGTACTGTGTATTATCCCGGCAGTAAAATTACCATGCTGCCGGATAACTGGATAGCTGCTTTCAGTCTGGATGAAGGAGCAGCACGACCGGCAGTCAGTCTGTATGCAGAAATCAATCCGCAGTTTGAGGTGATACGTTATGAATCACGAATTGAATCGGTGTATATAGACTGTAATTTACGTATTGAAAATATTGAGCAGGCATTTCAGCCTTTGCAGCCGCGCGGTGATACGGAAGCTTTTGCACATCAGCATGAAATGAACTGGTTATATGATTTTGCTGTGGCCAGAATGCAGGCGCGGGGTAAATATGATCCGGAACGTTTACCGCAGTACGATTATGGAATTAAGCTTGGGGCGGATAATACTGTACATATCAGTGTGCGTGAACGCGGAGCACCAATTGATACGCTGGTCAGTGAGCTGATGATTTTTGCCAACAGCACCTGGGCGCAGATGCTGGACGAGGCTGAAATGGCTGGATTATTCCGTGTACAGCCTACCGGCAGAGTACGGATGAGTACTCAGTCTGAGCCGCATATTGGTCTGGGGCTGAAACATTATGCCTGGTTTACTTCACCACTGCGCCGTGCTACTGATTATATTAACCAGAAGCAGCTGATCAGTTTACTGGATCCGGACGCAGAGCCACGTTTTGAACCGCAGGATGCCATGCTGTTTGCGGTATTGCGTGATTTTGAGTCGGCTTATGCAGCCTACAATGATTTTCAGCGCCATATGGAAGCATACTGGAGTCTGATATATATTCAGCAGGAACAGTTGCAGGAGCTGACCGCTCAGTTAATACGTGATGATTTAGTGCGTATTGAAGGCCTGCCACTGGTAAGCCGTGTTAACGGTGTACCGGTTGATGCCATGCCAAAATGCCGGATGAAGGTATCGATAACCGGAATCGATCCGATACAGGTAAGTGTCGGACTAAACTATATTAATGTTTTGCTGCCGGCAGATAATGTCAGCCAAATATCCGGCTGAATTATTTAAAATGCTTTGAAGATTACCTGATGGATGGTGCACGATTAGATTGGCTACTTTGCTGACAGTATAAATATACGGGTGTGACCGTTGATTCTTTGTCTGCCTGATTGTTTTCAGGCCGTATGATTGTGCTTCGGTCAGAAATAACTTTTACTTAAAACCTTGTTTTTATACATGCAGCCCATATATGGGTTGCATTTCTATTATCTATCCGGTTTTGCTGTTCAGGCATCCTGCTGTTTAAGAGCAGGTTGCCTGCAAACCTTTGGAATAAAATTATGACTGAAGTAGATTTTTATGAAGTACTGGGTATAAGCCGTACTGCAGGGGATGAGGAAATCAAAAAAGCTTATCGTAAGCTGGCCATGAAATACCATCCTGACCGTAATCAGGGCGATAAAAACGCCGAAGAAAAATTTAAAGAAGTACAGCGTGCTTATGAAGTATTGTCTGATTCTCAAAAACGTGCTGCTTATGACCAGTTTGGACATGCCGGTGTAGACGGCAATATGGGTGCCGGAGCCGGCGGCTTTTCCGGCGGTTTTGATTTTGGTGATATTTTCAGCCAGATGTTTGGCGGCGGAGCCGGCGGACGGTCGCAGCAGAATAATCAGGGCGCTGATTTACAATATAATATTGAAATCAGTCTGGAAGAGGCTGCGCGCGGTATTAAGAAAAAAATCACTATTCCTACTCATGAAGAATGTGATGTCTGTCACGGCAGTGGTGCTAAAGTCGGGACTTCAGCCACTACCTGCAGCATGTGTGGCGGCAGTGGTGTCGTTCACGTACGGCAGGCCATTTTTCAGTTACAGCAGACCTGCCCGACCTGTCACGGCAGTGGTAAACAGATTAAGGATCCGTGTGTTAAATGTCATGGCGACGGACTGGTAAAAACCCGCAAGACTGTTGAGGTTTCTATTCCGGCCGGTATTGATGACGGTCAGCGTATCCGCCTGAGCGGTGAAGGTGAACCCGGTAAGCATGGTGCGCCTGCCGGTGATTTATATGTGATGGTGAACGTGCGCCCGCATCCGGTCTTTGAGCGTGACGGCATGGATCTGCACTGTGAATTGCCTATCAGTTTTACGATAGCAGCGCTTGGCGGGGAGGTTGAGGTGCCTACGCTGGATGGTAAAGTTAAACTGAATATTCCGAAAGAAACACAAACCGGTCGTCGCATGCGGGTACGTGGTAAAGGAATTAAATCTGTACGTTCGGCTGCTGTGGGTGATTTATATTGTCATATCGTGGTAGAGACACCGGTAAATCTGACCGATCGTCAGCGTGAATTACTGGAAGAGTTTGAAAAAATCTCTACCGGTATGGATAGGGCTCAGACGCCGCGGCAAAAATCATTCATGGACAAACTGCGCGATTTATTTGAATAAAATACGAAAGTACCACAGTTTAGAAGTGTTTATTCCGGATGTATGAATAATTAATACTGGTTATACTGTGTAAAAGCCCGCAGAGCATAATTTTTCTGCGGGCTTTTGTTATCAGAAGAAAAGATACAGGCCGGTTAAGGCTTGCTTCTGCTGAAACTGGCAGAAAAAAATGATTTGTCGCATTTCCTGTTGATGAAAAGCGTAAGCAGGCGTTTTAGTGAATTAAATTCCGCTAAATATGCAGGATATGGCTAGTGTGTAATCACAAAGGCGTTTAAGCTGAAACTGACTGAACAATTTAATCTGTATTGACCAGGAAATAAATTATCGCTCCGTTTACCGAAAGGTGCAGGAGCGACAGGGAGATTTGGTACAACAACTGAATCATTGTGGACAAATTTGTAGTATTTAACTGGATAAAAATCAGTCTTTATGCTTAATCCCTTATAAAACAAGGGTTATGACATAATAAATACTATTTATTTTACTGATTATCTGTGGATAATTCTGTGGATAATTATTGACTCAAAAAATGGTCAGGCCAGTTCTGCACGTAATTGTGCAGCCAGCTGCGCCAGTTCTGCCTGATCAGCAGCCACACTTTCATGTTTACCCAGTTCATGAATATGTCCGGGAATCAGATGAATGTGATAATGAAATACAGACTGACCAGCCTGTTCGCCGGACAACTGTAATTGCACAACGCCATTACGATGTAACACTTTACGTTGCGCATTAATAATCTTTTTGGCTGCACTGAATACGGCAGCAAGGTAATCTTGCGGCATGTCAGTTAACTCTATTGCTTCACATTTAGGAATTACCAGTACATGGCCGCGTGCCTGTGGCATCACATCCATAAAGGCCAGTGTCTGCTCATCCTCATAAACTTTATGGCAAGGAATTTCACCACGGATAATTCGGGCAAAGATATTGTTACTGTCGTATTGTTGCATGACTGTCTCCTCTCAGGCTTTTGCTTACCAGCCGTTACCTGAGCAATTGTTTAAGAAATAATACTTAGCTTGCTTTTGGCAAATACGGTATCTAGCTCTTTAATCCCCTGTTTACCGAAATTGATGGTCAGGCGTGCCCCTTCAGCTTTCCGGGTAGCATCTATGATGACACCTGTGCCGAAACGTTCATGATAAACATTCTGTCCTAGCTGAAAGCCGTCAAAATCCGTGCTCTCCTGTGTTTCTGCCAGTTTGCTGCGGCTGTGAAACGGATTGGTTCGCTGCGTGGACTGCTGCCGGGCTATCAGAGAGTTTCTGTGAGCAGACAAATATTGCAATACCTCTTCCGGTATTTCATCCACAAAGCGTGATGGCAGGGCAAAATGCGTTTGTCCGTGTAACAGGCGTTGTTCTGCCATTGTTAAATACAGGCGCTTACGTGCTCTGGTAATCGCTACATACATCAGGCGCCGCTCTTCTTCCAGCCCGTCGCGTTCGGCCATGCTGTATTCACTGGGGAATAAACCTTCTTCCAGCCCTGTCAGAAATACACCGTCAAATTCCAGCCCCTTGGCTGCATGCACAGTCATTAACTGCAAGGCATCTTCACCCTGTCCGGCCTGATGCTCTCCTGCTTCCAGTGAGGCAGTACTTAAAAAAGACAGTACCGGAAATAAAGGATCGTTTTCATCATACTCAGGTTCCATATCAAAACCGGATTCCTGCGGTTTAAATGCCACTGCCGCATTCAGTAATTCTTCCAGGTTATTGATGCGTTCCTGCTGTTCACCTTTCTGGGTACGGTAGTGTTCCATCAGACCGCTATCATAGATGGCAGCAGCCATCAGTTCCTGCAGAGAAACTTGCGCAGCCTGTTGCTGTAAATTTTCAATCAGGCGGATAAAAGCAGCAATTTTACTGTTTTTCGCTGATAAACTGATGGCCGCCTGCCATAACGAAGTATGAGCTTCATTGGCTGCTGCCTGAATGTTTTCAACACTCCGCGCACCGATGCCACGTGCCGGCACATTGATTACGCGTAATAAGGCATTATCATCATTGGGGTTAACCGCCAGACGCAGGTAAGCCAGTGCATGTTTGATTTCCTGACGCTCATAAAAGCGCAGGCCGCCATAAATTTTGTAAGGTATACCGGCGCGGAACAGAGCCTGTTCCAGAACCCGCGACTGGGCATTACTGCGATACAGTACAGCCATCTGCATATAATTCAGCCCTTCGCGGTGTAAAGCCTTCACTTCATCAACCACAAACTGTGCTTCTTCAAGATCATTAATTGCCTGAAGCACACGGATTTTTTCTCCATCGCCGGCCTGAGTGTGCAGATTTTTACCCAGACGGCTGGCGTTGTGTGCAATCACCGCGTTGGCTGCTGTCAGAATATTGCCTACCGAACGGTAATTTTGTTCCAGCCGGATGGGTTCGCCAACATGAAATTCATTCAGAAAGCGGGTCATATTGGCTACTTCGGCACCGCGAAAGCGATAAATACTCTGGTCATCATCTCCCACAGCAAAAACCGCTGCATGCTCTCCGGCCAGTAATTTTAGCCATGCATACTGTAATTTATTTGTATCCTGAAATTCATCAATCAGCACATGATTAAAACGGTTCTGGTAATGATTGCGCAATATTTCATTACTCTGCAGAATTTCATAACTGCGTAACATTAATTCCGCGAAATCCACTACACCTTCATTCCGGCACAAACTGTCATAGGCGGCATAACATTCAATCATTTGCCGTTCATGCGGGTCGCGGGCCGATAAACGCGAAGCACGCAATCCGTTTTCTTTTTGTGCATTAATGAATCCCTGCAGACTGCGCGGTGAGATAATTTCTTCAGCAATATTCAGTTGTTTGAGCAAGCGCTTGACTACAGAAAGCTGATCACCCATATCCAGAATCTGAAATGTCTTAGGCAGTGCTGCTTCCTGATGGTGCAGTCGTAAAAACCGATGGCACAGCCCGTGAAAAGTCCCCAGCCACATCGCCCGTACCGAAACCGGTAACAGCGTGCTCAGGCGCAATTGCATTTCTTTAGCCGCCTTATTGGTAAAGGTAACGGCCAGAATGCTGTGTACACTGGCCTGACCAGTCTGCAATAACCAGGCAATACGTGTGGTTAGTACTCTGGTTTTACCACTTCCTGCACCCGCCAGTACCAGTGCCGGTTGTGCAGGCCAGGTAACGGCGGCTAATTGTTCACTATTAAGACCGGTCAGCAGACCGGCAGAAGATAAAATTTCCATAGCGCTTATTGTAGCTGATTAAGCCTGAAAAATCGCTTTGAAAAATATGCTTATGGCTTATTTTATGCAGCACAAGAAGATTTATCTGACATCTGCACAAACTGAGCTTAAGCAGGACAATGTATGTTGCGTAAAATTCTGGCTGACGATACCAAAAAAGAGCAGAGCAAAATATCAGCGCTTTGCCGAATATCTGCCCTGCTCCTTTAATAAATCAGATTGCCGGTTGCAGATTAGTCCGGCGTGCTGAGCGGGCTGAGTCCGGGTAAGTCGGCAAAGCTGCGTTCGCGCACAATCTGGCAGAAATTATCCAGATAGCTTTTATTACTGTCTGTTTCGCGCATGGCGGCATACAATTCACTTTGCAGCGGTACATCACCAATCTGCCGTGCTACTACATAGCCTTTTTCCAGATACGGCATAACCGTCCAGTAAGGCAAGGCAGCAATGCCGCGCCGGCTGGAAACCAGCTGAATAATGGCTATCGTCAGTTCACTGTTACGCCGTGCCGGCTGTACCCCGGCCGGTTTTAAAACCTTACGCAGTAAATCCAGCATATCATCCGGTACCGGATAGGTGATCAGTGTTTCATTCTCAAAATCCTGAGCCTGCCATACACTTTTAGCCGCCAGCGGATGATCCTTCGCGCAAATGCCGACCATTTCATAGGCAAACAATGGCTGAAAAATAATCCCCGGCTGCGGAGCATATTCGGATACGATTGCCAGATCAGCACGGTGAGTCAGCAATAACCCAACCGGATCGGCCTGAAAGCCGGAGACAATATCCAGCTCTACTTTAGGCCACAGCGCCCGGAAAGCATCCATGGCCGGCATCAGCCAGTCAAAGCAGGTATGGCACTCTACCGCTACCCTCAGCTCTCCTGCCTCACCTTCAATTATCTGTGCCATATCCAGCTCTGCTACTGTAACCAGTGGCGTGATTTCTCGTGCCAGCTGTAACAGCCGCACACCTACCGGAGTAAAGTGAATCGGGTTGGATTTACGTTCAAACAGGGGGGTACCATAAAACTGTTCCAGAACACGAATCTGGTGTGAAAGTGCAGACTGGGTCAGAAAAACCCTTTTTGCCGCCATCGATACGCTGCCGGTTTCTTCCAGAGCCAGCAAAGTGCGCAGATGGCGCAGTTCAATAATCGACTCCATGTATTCCGCCTTTGATGAGTATTTTTAACTACAAATTCAAGTTAAAAAATTCATAAACAGCCAGACTGCTTATAAATATCATTTATATGAATAGAACAATAATTACCTTACTGATAGCCAGTTATCTATTTACAAACTTAACACCTGTATACCATATCATACTCTTGGATAACACTAGCCTGAAATATAGTATTAAAAAAATTCATACAGAACTGCAAAATTTATCGCTTGTCGTAATATCATAACTCACGCACACTGGTCGTTATTGAAATCCATCATTCGTAATAGGGAGAAACAAATATGAATACATTCCATCTGTCTGGTTATCCGCGTGTTGGTGCCAAGCGTGAATTAAAATTTGCCGTTGAAGCATTCTGGAAAGGCGCAAAAAGCGAAGCCGAGCTGCGCCAGACAGCGGCAGATATCCGCCAGAAAAACTGGGCAACCCAGATTGCCGCTGGTGCCGATCTGCTGCCGGTAGGTGATTTTTCATATTACGACCACGTACTGGATACACTGTGTGCACTGGGCGCCATTCCGGCACGTTTTGGTTTTGACGCAGATAAACTGACCCTGTCTCAGTATTTTGAACTGGCACGCGGTAATGCCAGTCAGGTAGCAATGGAAATGACCAAATGGTTTGATACCAACTACCACTATATCGTACCTGAATGGCATCAGAACACCAGTTTCAAGGCCAATGCAGCCAGTCTGATTGCCCAGATAGAAGAAGCCAAAGCCACCGGACATGATATTAAACCTACACTGGTGGGTCCGCTTACTCTGTTGTGGCTGGGTAAAGAAAAAGATGCCGGTCATAATCGTCTGGAATTATTGCCGCGTCTGCTGCCTGAATATCAGAAACTGTTACGTGAACTGGCCAATGCCGGTGTTGACTGGATACAGATTGACGAACCGATTCTTGCCGTAGATATTGCCCGTGAGTGGCTGGATGCCTTTGCTCCCACTTATCAGGAGCTGGCGATTACCGGTACCCGTATTATTATCGGCACCTATTTTGGCAGCGTTGCCGAACATATTAATCTGCTCAAAAACCTGCCGGTTAACGGCGTACATATTGATTGTGTGCGGGCACCTGAGCAACTGGCTGAATTTGCCAATGCATGGCCGGAAAATAAAGTATTGTCGGTTGGTCTGATCGACGGACGTAACGTATGGCGCGCCAATCTGCGTGAAGTGATAGAACTGCTGGCGCCGGTAGCTACTCAGCTGGGTAATAATTTATGGATTGCGCCGAGTTGCTCACTGTTGCATAGTCCGCAGGATTTAAGTGTAGAGGAGAAACTTAACCCTGAAATCAAAAACTGGCTTGCCTTTGCTGCCCAGAAACTACAGGAACTGGGTATCATCAAACAGGCACTGGCACACGGTAAAGATTCCGTACAGGAAGCTCTTGCTGCTTCTGATGCTGCGGCTGCCGGACGCAAAACCAGTAAACTGATTCATAATGATAAAGTTGCACAACGCGTAGCCAGCCTGCGCGAACATGCCGACCAGCGTCATAGCCCGTTTGCACAACGGATTGAAAAACAACAGCAATGGATGAATCTGCCTTTGCTGCCAACCACCACTATCGGTTCATTTCCGCAAACACAGGAAATTCGTCAGGCACGCGCTGCCTTTAAAAAGGGTGAACTGAGCGCTGCCGATTACGAAGCGGCCATGAAAAAAGACATTGCCTACTGTGTTGAGCAGCAGGAACAGCTGGATATCGATGTACTGGTACATGGTGAAGCTGAGCGCAATGATATGGTTGAATACTTTGGTGAACAGCTGGATGGTTACTGCTTTACTCAGTATGGCTGGGTACAGAGCTATGGTTCCCGCTGTGTTAAACCACCGATTATTTTTGGTGATGTGGCACGCCCGAAAGCCATGACTGTTGCCTGGTCTTCTTATGCACAATCTCTGACCAAACGCCCGATGAAAGGTATGCTTACCGGACCGGTAACCATGATGAAATGGAGTTTTGTACGCAACGATGTACCATTAAGTCTGGTGTGCAAACAGATTGCGCTGGCACTGAACGACGAAGTACTGGATCTGGAAAAAGCCGGTATTCGTGTTATTCAGATTGATGAGCCGGCCATTCGTGAAGCCTTGCCGCTGAAACGTGCGCAATGGGATGAATATCTGGCCTGGGCATGTGAATCATTCCGCCTCACTTCCACTGATGCGGATGACAGCACTCAGATTCATACACATATGTGCTATTCTGAATTTAATGATATTCTGCCGGCTATTGCCAGCATGGATGCTGATGTAATTACCATTGAAACTTCCCGTTCTGATATGGAATTACTGGATGCTTTTGTTAAATTCAGCTATCCGAATGATATCGGCCCCGGTGTATATGATATCCACAGCCCGCGTGTGCCTACCGAAGCCGAAGTCGAACATCTGTTGCGTAAAGCACTGAAAGTCATTGATCAGCGTCGGTTGTGGGTAAATCCGGATTGTGGTCTGAAAACACGCGGATGGCCGGAAACCAAAGCAGCACTGGAAGTTATGGTTAATGTAACCAAAAAACTGCGTGCAGAATTAACTGCATAATTCAGATTTAGCTTATCACACCGCCCCGGTTTGCCGGGGCGGTTTTGTATGCTCGATTGGTAGAATATACCAATAATATTTTAGTTAATTTTACTTTTAATCAAACAAGATAATCAGGCATCTGTATGTGCTTATAAATTGGAATATATCTGAGTAAATACTCAGTTCATCATATAAATACATAATTTATGCATATATCATTAAATATTACTGATATCCGATAAAATATTTATCCAATATCAGACAAACCCTATTCATTATTATTTACAATGGGTAAAAAAATTTAATCTAACTCAATTAATATAAACTAATAATAGTTTACTATTGTTGTAAATTTTATTTATTAATAGAATTTTAATTGTCATTTATCTAATGAAAATTTTTTAATTACTTGGGAGATAAAGTTGGCTAAAGGATATTTTTTAAGAGTTGGGGATCGTACGACTTGTGGCGGTAAAATTATCAGTGGTGACAGTATGATCTTATGGCATGGTAGTGCTGCCGCATGGGAGGGCGATTGGGTTACCTGTGGAAGACATAGCGGAACCTACCGTATTACCGGAGGAGTCGTCAATATGTTTAATCCATCAAAAAAATTAGCTGGTTCAATCAGCAGTATCAGTACTTGTCCATGTAAAGCACGCTTAATTCCTTCCATAACTGACAGCTATATTGAAGACAGACTATCTAAATCTGTTAGCAGTATGCCGTATTCCCGCCGCTTTTATATTAAAACCCCTGAAAACGTTAATACTTATGGTGTGGCTTATGCTATCAAAACGGCTTCAGGTATCGTAACGGGAGAATCAAACTGCGATGGACATATGCATACCGTACAAACTTCGCAGCCTGAGCAGATAGAAGTAAGCTATTTAGTTCAAACTGAGATAGGGATGTAATTATGGCAGAATTAAAAACCCACACTATGAAATCAGCACCCAAGACTACTCTGAATGCAGATATTTTTACCTTAGACCAGATTCCTGCTGCTATGGATAAAATGGGCTGGAAAGTTGCAGCACAGCTGATGCGGCACTGGTTTAACGGAAAACCGGCTAAACCTTTCACTGATGAGACAAAAACTCTTTATGTAACAGGACCGGCAATAAATATACCGCCCGAACATGTAAATGATTCTATTGTAAAAATGCAATGGGCAATGAAATTTGAACCTGTACAGAAAGCGATTAAATATTTAAAGAAAGAATGGCGAAGTGAAAGGGGATTAGAAGAGCTACAAAAAAGACTTATTAAAAATAAAGGTAAGCTTGAAAAACTAAATGATGTTAAAATAATTGATACAAATTTATATGTAAATTCAACTAAAATTGGAAAAGCTGATTACGGCCCTTACGGTACTTACGGTCCTTACGATTCTTATTACGGCCTTTCCGGTATTTCTGGTGCCTCCGGTTCCGGCTACAGCTACTATAGTTACTACGGATCTGGAATGGCCATTGATGATTTTATGGGCGCGATAGGCTTGTCAACATTAAAAATTGTGCCATGTGGTTATCAAACGGTACGTGGCGGAAAAAATGTCTTTATCACTGAAAAAATCGGTTTTTATATAAAAGATACCTATGATTTTCTCGGTAGGCAATTTCTGGGTGTCTGGAATAAAAATGAAATGCTTGGTGCTGCAAAGGCGAAAGAATATCTAAATCTTTTTGACTCAAAAAATTGGGAGCGAATATATAATTTGGCTATGCAAAATTATGCAATGGTTTGGAATAGTGATTTCAGAAAATGGCAGGAAAATAAAAAAACTGGTATTGATTTTGTAGTTTTTTCGGATGTTTACTGGGATGACCCTTTAGATGAGCATAGAGAAATTAAATTAGATGCTAAATAATTTAGAAATTTTTTCAGCTTTGTCTGGTTTGATTTCTATTGATTATTTATAACCATTTCCGCAAAGTTGGAAATTATTTGGTTTGACTATTTCCTGAATAGATATTGATGCCGGATTAAAATTTTCCGGGCGTGATGAAAAATATTTAGCTTTTTTAGAAAAAGTGATGGTTATGATGATATTAATATCAATATCAAATTAAACAAAACCATAGGAAATAAAATGAAACATAATATCCATATATTTTTTAAAAATATACTACGCAAAAATGCTGTATTTATAAAAATTATATTAGTGTTAATTATGGTGATGTGGTGGTGGTTTTTCTCGTCCTCCAGTTTTTATGGTGATTTTAATCTGTGCAATACAATAAACGGAGAGGATCGTGAGTATTACATAAATGTATATGAGCATCTGCCAACAACTCCATTGGCGGTTTATAAATTGATACAGGGGAAGCGATATTTTTATGTTTTATATAACAAACAAGGTAAGAAAATATGGCATTCCCCCCATTATGCTTATCTATACGATAATGTAAATCCTTTGTTTATTCCTACTAAAGACAGTAAATTATTAAGATATTCAGAAGAGGACTGGAGTGACGCTGATATAAAAAATAAAATCAAGGAAGTATACGGTGATATAGAGCATAATCAGCATTAAAGA
>NZ_JAAEDR010000018.1:0-42034 GCF_013344995.1 Snodgrassella sp. ESL0304 | reverse complement strand
TCCTTTGTTTATTCCTACTAAAGACAGTAAATTATTAAGATATTCAGAAGAGGACTGGAGTGACGCTGATATAAAAAATAAAATCAAGGAAGTATACGGTGATATAGAGCATAATCAGCATTAAAGATGGAAACCAGTCTATAATAAAAGTATGGGGCGACTGATTATGAAAAAAAGTATAAAATGGATAAAAATAATAGGTTTATTTGCTTTTTTCTATTGGCTGTGTCTGTTTTCGTCATCCAGTTTTTACGGAAATTTTAATCTTAATTCAACAGTAAAAAGTGAAGATGGTGAGTACTATGCCAATATATACAAACATCTGCCCACTTCACCAATTTCAATTATGCAAATATTAGGCGGTAATAAATACTTCGTCGTTTTATACAATAAAAAGGGAGAAGAACTATGGAGATGCTCTTATTTTGAATATCTTAGTAAAGAGGCGATATTATATCAAGAAATTTTTTTTCCTGATAAAACGGGAAATAGTTTTCTATTTTTTACAGATCATGGTTTAGAAGGACACAATTTTTCTACAACCATACGTAATCATAAAGTAGTACTAATCAAGTAATTTAAACCGGGTTAGCAAAATTTTTGGATGCAGGATAGGATTAAATCGATTTAACTCAAAAATCAAACGAGATAAAATATTGAATAATAAAAGCCCCCCTTTTTTGCTTGCATATTTCATATCATAACAAATGACAAAAATTTATTTTATACGATAAATATTTGTAGGTAGTTGGAAGTTATTCAGTTTGGCTGTTTCCTGAATAGATATTGATGCCGGGTTTAAATCTTCCGGGAGTAATGAAAAATATTTAGCTTTTTAGAAAAAGTGATGGTTATGATGGTATTAATATCAATATAAAATCAAATAAAACCATAGGAAATAAAATGAAACATAATATCCATATATTTTTTGAAAGTATACTACGCAAAAATGCTGTATTTAAAAAAAATATATTAGTACTAATTATGGTGCTGTGGTGGTGGTTTTTCTCGTCCTCCAGTTTTTATGGTGATTTTAATCTGTGCGAGACAATAAACGGTGAGGATCGTGAGTATTACATAAATGTATATGAGCATCTGCCAACAACCCCGTTGGCGGTCTATGAATTGATACAGGGGGATCGATATTTTTATGTTTTATATAACAAACAAGGTAAGAAAATTTGGCGTTCACCCCATTATGCTTATCTATACGATAATGTAGATAGTTTTTCGATACCGACTAAAAAAAGTAATTCATTCAAATATTATGATAAAGAATGGAAAACAGTTAATATAACAATAAAATAAATTAAGTATACAGTAATATAGAACACAAACAGTATTAAAGATGGAAGCCAGTCTATAATAAAAGTATGGAGCGACGGATTATGAAAAAAAGCATAAAATGGATAAAAATGATAGGTTTATTTGCATTTTTCTATTGGCTATGTCTGTTTTCGTCATCCAGTTTTTACGGAAATTTTAATCTTGATTCAACAGTAAAAAGTGAAGATGGTGAGTACTATGCCAATATATACAAACATCTGCCCACTTCACCAATTTCAATTGTGCAAATATTAGGCGGTGATAAATATTTCATTGTCTTATACAATAAAAAGGGAGAAGAGCTATGGAGAGTATCTTATTTTGAATATATTAGCGAAGAAGCACTGTCTACTATGATGTCTTTTCCTGATAAAACAAATAACACTTTTATTTGCCCGACAAATCATGGCGTAGACGGACACGATTTTTCTACAACCATACGTAATCATAAAGTAGTGCCAATCAAGTAATTTAAACCGGGTTAGCAAAATTCTTGGATGCAGGATAGAATTAAGTTAATTTAACTCAAAAATCAAACGAGATAAAATATTAAATAATAAAAGCCTCCTTTTTTGCTTGCATATTTCATATCATAACAAATGACAAAAATTTATTTTATACGATAAATATTTGTAGTAAGTTGGAGCTTATTCAGTTTGGCTGTTTCCTGAATAGATATTGATGCTGGGTTTAAATCTTCCGGGAGTAATGAAAAATATTTAGCTTTTTAGAAAAAGTGATGGTTATGATGATATTAATATCAATATAAAATTAAACAAAACCATAGGAAATAAAATGAAACATAATATCCATATATTTTTTAAAAATATACTACGCAAAAATGCTGTATTTAAAAAAAATATATTAGTGCTAATTATGGTGCTGTGGTGGTGGTTTTTCTCGTCCTCCAGTTTTTATGGTGATTTTAATCTGTGCGATACAATAAACGGTTTGGATGGTGAATATTACATAAATGTATATGAGCATCTGCCAACAACCCCGCTGGCGGTTTATGAATTGATACAGGGAAATCGATATTTTTATGTTTTATATAACAAACAAGGTAAGAAAATATGGCATTCCCCCCATTATGCTTATCTATACGATAATGTAAGTCCTTTGTTTATTCCTACTAAAGACAGTAAATTATTAAGATATTCAGAAGAGGACTGGAGTGACGCTGATATAAAAAATAAAATCAAGGAAGTATACGGTGATATAGAGCATAATCAGCATTAAAGATGGAAACCAGTCTATAATAAAAGTATGGGGCGATGGATTATGAAAAAAAGTATAAAATGGATAAAAATGATAGGTTATTTTGCATTTTTCTATTGGCTGTGTCTGTTTTCGTCATCCAGTTTTTACGGAAATTTTAATCTTGACTCAACAGTAAAAAGTGAAGATGGTGAGTACTATGCCAATATATACAAACATCTGCCCACTTCACCAATTTCAATTGTAGAAATATTAGGTGGTAATAAATACTTCGTCGTTTTATACAATAAAAAGGGAGAAGAACTATGGAGATGCTCTTATTTTGAATATCTTAGTGAAGACACGATAATATATCAAGAAATTTTTTTCCCTGATAAAACGGGAAATAGTTTTCTATTTTTTACAAATCATGGTATAGATGGACAAGATTTTTCTACAACCATACGTAATCATAAAGTAGTGTCAATCAAGTAATTTAAATCGGGTTAGCAAAATTCTTGGATGATTATTTATTTTTGTTTCATTTATAAAAAATCATCTTAGCTTAAGAAGTTTCTTAAATGCAGGGCAGTAAATATAAAAATTAGGTTTAACTGATATAGAGGATATACAGATATCAATAAAGCAATACCAGATGAATCAATCATTAAAATACCGATGAAACCAATTTGTAAATTGTGAAGTTAGATATATTCATTTTGATATCGCTGATATAACAGATAGCAGCAACTAAGACATGGCATTAACCACAAATTCAATAAAAATATTGTGTTTTGACGGCCGTTGTCTGTCGGCTGTATAAAGCAGATGTACTTCTTTTGCCGGTGGTAAAAAATCTTGTAATATGGGGAGTAACTTATTTTGTCTGATGGCATCGCTAAGCATGGATTCGGGCAACATAGTAATACCCAGTCCTTCAATTGCGGCTTTTGCTAATACCAGAGTCTCATTGCTTTGTAATGAACCTGATATAGAAACGTTAACTTTTTTTCCATTTATCATAAATGGCCAAAGGTAATCATGTTTATTTGGATTCATGTACTGATAAATAAGACAATTGTGCTTCTCTAAATCCTTTGGTACAGACGGAACACCATGCTGAGCCAGATAACTGGGAGAAGCGGCAAAAGTGAGTTGATAGGGTTTTAATTTTCGCGCAATTAAACCTGAATCAGCTAACTGGCCAATACGGAACACAACATCAAAATTGTCCTGAACCAAATCTACATAGCGATCACTTAATTGAATATCAACTTCTACTTTTGGATAGCGTTTCATAAAATCGCTGATTACCGGTATTAAATTGTAATAACCATAGCTTACGGGAGCACTAATTCTTAAATTGCCTTTTGGCTCTTCACTGAATTGTTGTGCAAGTACTTTAGTTGCCTGGATTTCCGCTAAAATAGATAAGCATTTCGGGTAATATTGTTTGCCGAATTCGGTCAGATTTTGTGATCGTGTGGTTCGGTTAAGCAGTTTTAATCCTAAATAATTTTCTAAAAATGCTATGTATTTAGCAATCATTTGCGGTGATGTATTTAGTGAAACGGATGCTGCGGCAAAAGAACCGGTTTTTACGGTCAGAATGAATGCTTGCATACATCGGAATAAATTCATATTGCCAACTTTCAGTTGTTAATCAATCAATTTTATTTGTATTTATTGCCTTTTAATTTGTACTGATAATACAGCGCACTATTTAGAAAAGGAAATATTACGATGAAAAAGATTGGCATTATCGGAGCAGGATTTATCGGTCAGGCCTGGGCAAAGCTATTTATGCAGGCAAGTTATCAAGTGATGGTGAGTAATTCCAGAGGGAAAAATACATTGTTCAGTGTGGCTAGCAGCATAGGCTGTGAAATTGGAAGCCAGGAAGAAGCTATTGAGTTTGCAGAAATTATTCTGATTGCTATTCCATTTAATAATTATCTGCAACTACCTGCTGAATCAATGAGTAATAAAATAATATTAGATACCATGAACTATTATCCTGATCGCGACGGGCACTGGCCGCAATTAGATAAGCGTGAAATCACAACCAGTGAATTGGTTGCTCAGCATTTTTCGAAATCCAAAGTGGTTAAAGTTTTTAATGCGATTCTGGCAAGAGATGTTATTAAAGATGCCAGACCAAACGATAAATTAAACAGAAGAGCCATTCCTGTGGCAGGCAATGATTTAACTGCTAAACAAACTGTATTTAAAATATTGGATCAGGTCGGTTATGATTTTGTTGATGCCGGTTTGCTGTCTGATAGCTGGCGATTTGAGCGGGCTAAACCTGCTTATTGTGTTCCGTTAAATATCCGGCAATTACAAGAGGCACTGGAGCAAGCTCAAAGAAATATTGATTTACCTGAAAATTCATGGAAATAAAAAAGTGAATGTTACTAAGATATAAACAGGCTTCATTATTCTGCTATCCTGATTGAATTTAGTAATTAAACAAATTAAAAAGCCCGTAATAATCGGGCTTTTTATAAGTTATATTTAATTCAGAAATAGTATTCGGTAAGCTTTTTGCCATCAGCCAGTAATCTGTTCTATGGTTAAAATTCATTAAATCAGCAATTATTCGGTTTGCAATATTTTAATTAGTATTAACCAGAATAAAAACACAGACTGCCACACAGGCAGTCTGCATAGGTTGCTCACTGTTTTATATGGTTTAGTTAACCTGATATTTCGCCAGTGCCGCACGAATTTGCGGTAAGGCTGCTCTGGCAGCCTGTTCACCCAGCCGGATAGCCTGAGTTTTCTGGTCAAAACCGCCTACTGTACCCAGTTTCTGTACCTGAGGACGGATTACGACCTGAGCTTTGCTCAGTTCGCTGTTCAGGGCTGATGCGCTCATGATATTCAGGCTCTGGTCAAGATAAGAAAAAAATCCCTGACTGGTCAGACGTGCCGGTTTAGCAGATATATCTACTGCAATAACTACATTGGCGCCCAGCTGTTTGGCTGCTGTGACCGGTACCGGAGCAACCAGACCGCCATCGACGAAACTTTTATTGCCGATTACTGTGGGCTGAAAAACATTGGGTATACTGGCCGATGCGCGTACTGCCTGTCCGGCATTACCACTGTTGAAAACAGCCATGCGGCCGGTACCGAATTCAGTAGCCACTGCGCCGAAACGGATAGGAAACTGCTGAATCGGTTTATTGCGAACTTTGTTGTTGATGTAATCCTGCAGTTTTTGTCCTTTGATAAAGCCGGATGTAGACAGTACCGGATCAACTAAATCGGTTTTATTCAGTATTTCAGCCTCAAGCTCCAGCCTGTCCGGACTCATACCGGAAGCATACATGCTGCCAACCAGTGCACCAGCACTGGTACCGGTAACAACCCTTACCGGAATATGGTTTTCCTGTAAGACTTTAATTACCCCTATATGCGCAAAGCCTTTAGAAACTCCGCCACCAAGTGCCAGTCCGATAACAGCGCGAGGTTTGGCCGGAGCAGGAGGAGTAACCGGTGTGGTGTTTTTGCAGGCAGTGATGGTAACGAATGTAGTAATAATAAGTATGCTATTACGCAATAATGCCGAGAATTTCATATTATATTAATAATGTTCGGATTCTAAGTTGTAGATGAGGGATAAAATTGTACTGGTGCTGTATTGTCGGGCAGTACCTGTTTTTTAACACCGTGTCCGTATACCAGCTCAAGCGTAACATTTTGAATATCATTGCTCTGCCATGCATCAGCCAGAATACGAACTGCATCGATTTCACTGTTAAATTGCAGACTTTGCCATAGTCCGGCTGTGCGCATGTCATCAATAAAGCGCTCTGCATTGGTGTATTGCAGAGTCAGCATATCCATGTCTGTTACCGGATCATAAAAACCGTGCTGAAACAACATGTCTCCAAGATCGTGCATATCGATCAGATTCGGTGTTTTCACTACTATACCCTCTGTACGCCAAAGTGTCATGACTTCTTTCAGGGTATCCGGACCAAAGTGGCTGAAAAAAAGCAAGCCATCCGGTTTTAAAGCGCCGGCCCAGTTTCTGATAACAGCCACGGGATCATTCTGGTGAATCAGACCAAGGTTACTCCAGACCATATCAGCAGACTGGTTGCCGGGAAGCTGGTCGGAAACGGTTTGTGCTGGCAGATTGCTGTGGAGTTTTTGCCACCAGTTTTGCTTGGCTTTGCGAATAATCTGTGCTGCCTGTAAATAAGCCTCGCGACTGTCATACTCCTGAAAATGCGCATGCGGATAACGCATGCTGAGCAAACGGTAACTTTCATCACCGTCTGCTGCTGCGAGGATAATCTGTTCCGGCGGTTGTTTCAGAATACACAGACGTTCATCCAGCGTAGCGGCCAGATGTGCATGGAGAAACCAGTCTGGCTTGTGTGGCAGAGTTGTCATGTGTGTCGCTCCCAAAATTGGCACAGTGCACGGGCAAATTGATCAGGATGGCTTAAAAACGGTGTATGTGCAGCCTGTGGCAGGAGGCACCATTCGCTTTGCGGCAGCCGCTGATGAATGTATTCACCCATACGTGGCGGGGTAATGGCATCGCGATCACCATAAACCAGTAATACCGGACAGTTTATGCTAGTGAGTAAAGGGCGTAAATCAGCCTGTTCTAACGCATGCAAAGCCGCGTTAAGAGCAGCAGGCGGCCCATACTGACAAATAGCCGGTATCAGGCTGTTAACACTGGTTTGTACTGAAGTGTCTGCATACAGCATCTGCAAATGTAGAAACTGCTGCATGTATTTGGGATAATCTTCACGAAATTTATCGGCCATAATATTGAGGCTGGTACGTTTCAGCCCTTGCGGATAATCGCTGCCGGCCAGCAGTCTGACCAGACTGGCAGTCAGACACAGTGTGGCTACTTTCTCCGGATAGCGGGCGGCCAGAGTCAGTGCCACCATCCCGCCCAGTGACCAGCCAAGCAGATGTGCAGGAGCCATAAGCTGTGCGGCCAGCTGGTCTGCAATACTGTCTATACTGAAATTGCCATTAAACGGTGCACAGCCATGCCCGGGCAGGTCTGGGGTATACCAGTTTTGTTGCCATGGGGCTGGCAGATATGCCTGTAAAAGGTCGAATATATGGTGGTTAGCGCCCCAGCCATGTATCAATAACGTTCGCGAAGGTGTGATCATGAGTATAACTTCATTGCTTACTTCATTCTGGCACGCCTGCATCGGCGCACCGCACTGTTTATTATGCCACGATTGTGCGGATGTCTCAGGTTTGTGCCGGTCATGCAGGCAGGATATGGCTGCTTTGCGGCGTTCTGATACTGATATCTGTCTGCGTTGCCGTGCCGGCGGGCTGACAGCCGGAGTGTGTGAACAGTGCGGCCAGAAGTGGCCTTTTACAACTTTATATGCCAGTTACCGTTATGCCGCACCATTACAGCAAATGCTGAGTGCATTTAAGCATCAGCGGCAGCTTGCTTTACTGGATACACTGGCAGCACTGATGCTGGCACAGCCGCCGCAGTGGCTGGAGAAGGTAAAAATAGATGCTGTACTGGCTATG
This sequence comes from Snodgrassella sp. ESL0304, assembly GCF_013344995.1. Lineage (NCBI taxonomy): Bacteria > Pseudomonadati > Pseudomonadota > Betaproteobacteria > Neisseriales > Neisseriaceae > Snodgrassella > Snodgrassella sp. ESL0304. The sequence continues at coordinate 33,970 of NZ_JAAEDR010000018.1, read as the reverse complement.
CCGCTGAGCCGCCGGCGCCTGTTTGAGCGTGGTTTTAATCAGAGCCAGTTACTGGCTGCAATCATTGCCAGGCACTATACCTTGCCGGTAGTGACACCAGACTGGATAGAGCGTTGTCACCGGCCACCGCAATCAACTTTAAAAAAATCAGCACGTTTGCATAATGTACGCGGTGTATTTCGCCTTAATAGCGCAGTTAAAAAACGTAACTTGTTGTTAATAGATGATGTTGTGACCACCGGCGCAACAATTTTCGAATTGGCTCAGACCCTTAAGAAATCAGGTGTTGCGCAGGTTTATGTCTGGACACTCGCACATCCGGAATGAAAAAATCTTTGACAGACTGAAGTCTGTTTGGCATAGTGTCGCCCAGTTAAATACCTGATTCAATTGTTAACTGCATTACAACCAAGGCGATTTTGCCGGTTAGTAAGCGATTTTCAGAACCCGCCAGTGTGCTGTTTTAATCACAGCCGGTGTTTGTTCTTGCCAATTGAGGCACCAGCCTCTTCTGCCACATTTTAAGTGGCTGCCACTGTTTTTTGCTGTCTTAGTAGAAATTCAGTCTTTACCGGACTATGTATTATTTACCCGCAAATGGTAATTGCGTGTCTGGTTTTTGCGTCTTTTACTCAAAGAAACGGAAATACGGTTTGATCAGAATTAAATTGTTATTTATTAGTGTTGCCATGGTACTTGGATTGAGTGCGGCATATGCCGGACCATCAGGTAATTTGTCTGCACCAGTTTATCATCCCAAAAAATCAGTATCTAATCTTACAGTAGTACCTGCAGAGCATCTGCATAAAACAGCTAATCTTAGCTATCAGGTAGCGGGCAAACGTTATTATCCGCTACAAAAAGTGGCCAGTTTCAGTCAGGTAGGTAAAGCTTCCTACTATGGCAAAAATTTTCATGGCCGTAAAACTTCATCAGGCGAGCGCTTTGACAGCCAGATGCTGACCGCCGCCCATCCGACTTTACCTATCCCCAGTTATGCACGGGTAACCAATCTGTCCAATGGGAAGACAGTGGTTGTACGTATTAATGATCGCGGTCCCTTTCATGCTAACCGGGTAATGGATGTATCCTATGCTGCCGCACAGCAGTTAGGTTTTGTACGTGCCGGTACTGCTCAGGTACGGGTAGAGCAGATTCTGCCCGGAGAGCGTCTGCAACCGGCAGGTACCAGTGGTAATATTTACGTGGATCTGCAGAAATTTGACAGTAAGGAGCAGGCTCAGAAATATCTGAAAACCACTTCACGTCATTTACAGAGTGCAGGAAGCGAACAGCAGGCTAAGCTTGTGAAAGTTCAGAACAGCTATGTTGTCCGCATGGGTCCGTTTAAACAGCAGCAGCGTGCCGATGAGGCCAAAAAATCAATGCTGACTGTATTGTAAAATTGCTCAGGCTCAGAAAAAAGCCCGTGATATGATGCACGGGCTTTTATATATCTGGCTGTTGGGAAGGGAATATCATGATTAGCCGTTTACGCGGAATCATATTGGAAAAAAATCCGCCGGTAGTGGTACTGGATGTTCATGGTGTAGGCTATGAAGCTCAGGTTTCCATGCAAACCTTTTATACTTTACCGGCCGCAGGTGAAGAAACTGCACTGTATACTCAGCTGGTCGTGCGTGAAGATGCTCATCTGCTATTTGGTTTCGGCTCCCGCGAAGAACGGGAAACATTCCGTGCATTAGTAAAGGTAAGCGGTATCGGAGCCAAAAGTGCTCTGGGTATTTTATCCGCACTGACCAGTGAGGAGCTGGCTGCCGCTATTGCTACTGAAGATATTAAACGCCTGACAGCTGCACCAGGCATCGGTAAAAAAACCGCCGAACGCATGGTACTGGAATTGCGTGGCAAACTTGCTGCCGCCAGTGATGATGCTACCGGTTTGTTTACACAGAATACAGCCGGCAATAACGAAGATATTATTAATACATTGCTTGCTTTAGGCTATACCGATAAAGAAGCCCGTACTGCCTGTAAAAATATACCGGCAGGTACAGACGTCAGTGAAGGTGTACGGCTGGCTTTAAAAAACATGCTATAAATTAATTTGCTTTATAATCATATACGCCACCTCGGGAATTTGTATGGCATCTAAATTGATTTTGCTGGATCAGGATGGTGTTCTGGCCGACTTTGAGCAGGGAGTAAGACAACTATGGCAGCAAACCTATCAGCAACCGCTGCCCCTGACAGAACGCAGACATTTTTACCTGCGTGATGATATGGCTCCCGAATTTCACCGACAACTGGCGCAAATTTATAGCAGTAAAGGTTTTTTTGCTTCATTACCGCCTATGCAGCATGGTATTTCAGCAGCTAAGCGCCTGCTGGAGGCCGGCCATGATGTGCGTATTTGTACCTCGCCTATACAGGATTATCACTATTGTGTATCCGAAAAATTTGACTGGGTATGCCAGCATCTGGGTGAAGACTGGATGCAGCGCATAATTCTGGCCAAAGATAAAACCTGGGTGCGCGGCGATATTCTGATTGATGATAAACCTCAGATAAGCGGCAGTCTGGTGCCGCAATGGCAACACTGGATTTATGATCAGCCCTATAATCGGCATCAGACTGAATTATATCGGATAAACTGGGAACAACCGGAAACATGGTCTGAATTACTAAATAATTAAGTTCGGTGACCGGACTATATAAAACAGAGAGGCTGGAAACTACAATGCAAACGATTTTTTTAACATCTTATATTGCTGGAACCGGTCAGAAGCTTGCCGATTTTATGCAGAACAATAAAATTAATAGCAAGCGTGTTCTGTTTATCCCTACAGCCGGTAATGTTGAAGGCTACACAAAATATATAGATGAAGGTAAATCAGTATTAACACAGCTTGGATTGAAACTTGATTTACTGGATATTGCCACAGCGGATATCCGCCAGTGCCATACTGCTTTTTCGGCAGCAGAAATTATTTGCATAACCGGCGGTAATACATTTTATTTATTGCAGGAACTGAAAAGAAAAAATCTTGACCGGCTGCTTGCTCAAAGAATTGCTGAAGGCTGCGTTTATATTGGCGAATCTGCCGGTGCAATTATTCTGGCAGCAGACATAGAATATAATAAAATAATGGATGACAGCAGCCTGGCTCCGGAACTGAACAATTATACAGGTTTAAACTGCATCGATTTTTATCCTTTGCCGCATTATATTGACGAACCTTTTGTCCAGTCAGCCCGGCAAACCTATGCAGAATATAGTAAACGTTTGAATTTGGTAACTTTTAATAACTCTCAGGCTATTGTTGTTATTAATCATAATTATGAGGTGGTGTAAATTCAGAGCTGTAAATACGCAGCCAATCCAGTTTGTTCTGTCTGATTTTTAACCTGTACAGAAGTACTTTAAGGCAAAACTATCTGAATAAAATAAATAATAGTATCGCAGCACATTATCAAATAAATCTCTGTAAGCTACAATAGCACAATTATTCCAATGCCAAAGATCGGTTGTGATTCAGCTTTGGCCTCATATCGTATTCAGGAAAGCCCATGTTTGGATTTTTTAAACGAAAAAAAAATACTGAGCCAGTTGCTGAGCAGCCCGTACCGGCCCCTCACCAGCAGGAAAACTCAGAACAATTACAGAATATAGCTGATGATTCTGTTCAGACTGAAGTAATACCGCAGCCTGAACCGGCTATCAGTGATCCTGTTGCAGAAAAACCTGAGCAGGCCGACACCGCTCCCGTTCAACCACAGACCGAAACAGAACAAGATATTATTGTACCCACAGCAGTAGATGAACCGGCAGCCATTGCTGTAACAGACGATACTGCCTCACCAGTTCAGACACCTGTCGCTAGTGAAAACACAGTTGTGATAGCTGCTGAGCCGGATACAGTGAGTGAGCAGACAGAAAAACCGGCTAAACTGAGCTGGACTGCACGGCTAAAACAGGGGCTGAGCAAATCCCGCAATCAAATGGCCAAATCTCTGGCTTCAGTGTTTGGCGGCGGTAAAATCGACGAAGATTTGTATGAAGAACTGGAAACCGTATTGCTGACCAGTGATATGGGAATTGAAGCCACAGAAAAACTGCTGGCACAGGTGCGCCAGCGGGTTACCCTGAAAGGGCTGAAAAACGGAGATGAGCTGCGCAGTGCTCTGAAAGAAGCCCTGTATGAATTACTGTTGCCACTGGATCAGCCACTGATTTTACCGGATGATAAAAAGCCCTTTGTGATTATGATGGCTGGTGTGAACGGTGCCGGTAAAACTACCAGTATCGGTAAACTGGCGAAATATTTTCAAAGTCAGGGTAAAAGCGTGCTGCTGGCTGCCGGCGATACCTTTCGTGCAGCAGCCCGCGAACAATTGCAGCAATGGGGTGAACGCAATAATGTCACCGTGATTGCTCAGGCTTCCGGCGACTCAGCAGCAGTCTGTTATGATGCTCTGGAGGCGGCCAAAGCACGCGGTATTGATGTGGTACTGGCAGACACTGCCGGTCGCCTGCCTACTCAGTTGCATCTGATGGAAGAAATCAAAAAAGTAAAACGCGTCCTGCAAAAATCCTTGCCTGACGCCCCGCATGAAGTCATGCTGGTACTGGATGCCAATGTAGGACAGAATGCCATCAATCAGGTTGTAGCCTTTGATGATGCGCTCGGATTAACCGGTCTGATTGTTTCCAAACTGGATGGTACAGCCAAAGGCGGTATTCTCGCGGCACTGGCAGCCAAGCGACCGGTTCCGGTACGCTTTATCGGCGTGGGTGAAGGTATTGATGATTTACGCCCGTTTGATGCCCGGGCATTTGTAGATGCATTAATTGAGGATGAATAATAAAATGTCAGATAAAAGCCGGCTATAAAAATGAATAGACGGCTTTTCACTGTTTCAGTATAAACTGATGTTTTCGAAAAAGTGTAACTATAGAAATAGCAACCGGAACATTGAGCAGAATATATCAAAAATGCTTTAAGAATTAATTAGTCTTACCATACAAAATTATTGATATTAAAATAAATTAATAAAGCAGCTGATTATTAAAGTGGAGATACAAATGGCCGAAAATGAAACTAGATTAAACAGCAATTTATTCAAACAATATCAGAAGTTTGGTTTCGATATAATGGAGTATCTGGCTGATTTTTTTGAAAAAGCGGAGTTAGAAGAAATTGATGAGCAGGCCGTAGACAGTATAGATGGTTGTTATCAGCAACTAACTTTTCCTGATCAGTCTTCTATTCGTTATACTTCCTGGAATAATGGACAGCCGTTTTACATTATTTTATTTAACTCACGCGGTGATTATATTTTAGAGTTGGACTTAACCAGACTGGTTTGTATTGAAGACAGATTTACCTGGTATCTGGCCAAGCCGGTTAATCCTGAGTCAAGAGAAGTGTTAGCAGCACATCTGGACTTGGTACAGATTCCTTCTGATTATAGAGCATGGGTAATTAATCAGAAAAAAATGTTGAAACAAGGTGAAAAGGTTAATAAAGAAGGTTTTTTACTGGTAAAAGATAGTAACTGGAAAGAATTAGTAGAAAAACTGGCTGCTCTTATTCAGGTATATCCAAAAAATACGTGATTGGCGGATAGGTAATCAGGGTAGATAATCTAAATTATTTATTATTGGTAGGTATACAATTACACTGGCTTAATAAACGCAGAAGATTTTTTCTGATTAGTCTGGAATCTTCCTGTAAATTGATGGTAGAAAATCTGATTGTGTGGTTTTGAATAATGACATGTTCATTTATGTTCTCATCAATAGCCGGATACAGTAACATCCCGGTTGCATGACAAGATGGGGCATCAGTAGTGTTTTCCTGACTTCTCAGGTAGGCATAAAGCTGATAAATATGTGCACTTTTAAACTTTTTGCTATTATTAGAACCTGATTGCCGAACAATAGAGGTACATTTTGTATCGATAATCATACGATGCTGGCAGGCTGAGTGTTCAATAATTAAATCTGTTCGCATTTGGGGCAGAAATTTATTTATATTGTTACTTGCAGACTTCTGCTGCCAGAATAACCGTTTGCCGGAACTGATTTTCCATCTGCTGGCTGGCAGATTAACCCGGGCAAAGCCTATTGTAGCCTCTTCAAATAATTGCCGTAACCAAGTATCAGTTTTATTAATTTGTTCGGCCGATTGCACGCCGGCCTGTTCTGTCGGAATAGCCAGCTTAAAAATAAGACGGCATAAGGTGAGTAAATATCTATCCTGTGTGCCGGACCGATCAAAATAGTCGGCTCTGAAATCATAGTGAGTTGACTGGCCTATTTTCAGTGTATTAAAGTGGCTGATAATTTTCTGACATCGGATTTTTAATTTTTCATCCTCTATCAGAGGCAATAAAGTGTGAGCGGCTGCATGAATATAGCGGTTTTTTGGTGTATCAATAGTTAAAACCTCAAACTGACATTGTATTCTGCCCTTTTCCAGTAAATGCTGTCGTACTGTAGCAAGAATATCTATTTTTCCTCTGACACGATTCAGTATTTGCGTCTGTTGTGTATATCCGCAGGATAATGATCGCATGAGTTTTTCGGTAGCCTTACAATACAATTCGGCAGCCAGCTTAATCAGATCTTCAGGATTATTTTCCAATTGAACTCGTTGCTGTTTACCCAAAGTCTGGTATAAATTAGAAGCATAAAGTAACAATAACCAAATATTTTTAATCGGTATCTTGGCTACTGTAGTACTGGTTTCCTGCTTATTAGACATATATATTTTTTAGTTAGTTGTTATTTCTTGGTTACAGGAAATAATTTTAGCTTGGCTGCCTTAATTTGCTCGGGGGCATGAAACCAGTATTCTTCCAATAAAGGCATAATTTCAGTTTCAACAATAGTGGTAAACCATTTATCAGCTTTATCATCTTCTATGTGTTGACTGGTGGTCAGGTAGCTGTGTCCAATGGTAAATGCAGGACCAAGTGTTTGGTCATCGCTAATTTTTTTATTCAGTTTAATCATACAATTTTGCCATTTCTGTAATTTTTCCTCTGAAATTCCTGATTTGTCTTTCATATATTCCAGCCACTCATCATCAAAATTTGGTTTTAGATCAAAAAATGCAAAGCGGCGCCGCAATGCAAAGTCAACCATAGCCAGAGAGCGGTCAGCGATATTCATGGTGCCAATGACATACAGATTATCCGGAATATAAAAGCCTTTTTCATTTCCATAGGTTAACTCCAGTGCTTCCTGAGGATTACGTTTACTGGCTTCGAGCAGTGTTAACATTTCTCCAAAAATCTGTGCCGGATTTCCGCGATTGATTTCTTCAATAACAATAACATAGTTTGCGTCAGGATCATTTTCTGCCTGATTGGCTATATTAAGAAAAGGGCCGTCAACTAATTCAAGTTTGCCGTCGCTGGAAGGGCGATAGCCTCGGATGAAATCCTCATAGGATGTATTCGGATGAAACTGGATTGCTTTAATATTGTCAGAATTACGATAGCCAACGATTACACTGGCCAATCGTTTTGCCAGCCAGGTTTTACCGGTACCGGGCGGTCCTTGTAAAATTATATTTTTCTTTTCTTTTAATTTTGTCTGAATACTTTCTAATTCATCTTTGCTGATGAAACAGCCTTCTTCTATTAAATCATCCAGAAGATAAGGTTTTCTGAGTATATTCTTTTGGTCTGGATTTTCCTCACTACTAATATTATTTTTATTTGATATATCTGAATCATAACTTGCTAATTTATATTGACCATTATTATTCAAAAAAATCAAAATATCTTCATCACGTAACTCTTGAAAAGTGCGACTGATACTGTATTTTATTGTGTTATTTTTCGGAAATCGTTCTTGCAGTAGTTGTTCATACTCTTGCAGGAATTGTTGACGGGTAAAAATACTACTATTATTTTTTTCACATAATTCCTGAATCAAATAATGTACTGTTGTTTGCCATCTGGCATTATTATTAAGCTTCTGCTGATTTTGATTATTCATAGCCGGGTCATAATTTGTATTATTAAAACGTTCCTGCCAATAAGGCATCTGACAAAATTGATCAATATCCTGAGGCTGATCATCAAAGGTGAAATTAATCAATTGCTCCGATTGCCAGTTGGTATCTTTATTTACCAGCCAGATGGTTTTCAGACTGGTGTAAAAATACCATTTTTTTTCAGGAGTAGATTTTTGCCAGCTGACTTTCAGAGATTTACCATCACCCGGATTTTCAATAACAGTACCGATGGCTTTAATTTGTGTTACCGGTACAGGATAGCCTTTGTTTTCGAAAGGCAGATCAGATATCTGAGGAGAGACGGATTTGATTGCTACCTGATCGCCGGCAGCTATCAAATGAATTTGCTCAATATCTTTCTTATTATTGCCGGCATATATCCATTTATTATTACGAATAAAAATATCACTCCGGTTATTATTTACCTCTAAAAACCAGTAGTTTTGCTTTGTATTATTCATTTTCCCCATCTTTGTAAATGATTACCGGTTGCTGATGAATCATAGCACAGCAATTAAATTAATTAATATTAACTTTAAATGACATTAAATATGATTAATGTTAATCATAATAAAGTTTAAATACAAACTTTTTTGAAAATAACATTTATAGACAATAACAAACAGCCGCCGATAAAATAATTAGCTGTGATATACGCAGATGCCGGTAAGTTATCTTTTAATCTGAATGTTTTATTATATTTTAGTTCAAGAAATTGCCATAAAAAACGCGATGTAGTCATCGCGTTTTTTATTCTTTACTGAAACTCAGGCAGCTTCATGAAAGCCGCAGTGACGTAACAGTGCATCGATTTGCGGTTCACGGCCGCGGAATGCTTTAAAGGATTCCATCGCTGGACGAGAGCCGCCGACAGCGAGTACTTCGTGCCAGAAACGTTTGCCTGTTGCCGCTGCATCCGCTTCTTCTTCAAAAGCGGCATAAATATCCGCAGAAAGCACTTCTGCCCAGCTATAGCTGTAATAACCGGCAGAATAACCACCGGCAAAGATATGGCTGAAAGAATGAGCAAAGCGGTTAAAATCTGGCTGAGGCATCACGGCTACCCGACGGCGTACTTCCTGCAAGGTTTGCTGCCAGTCACAACCCGGATGGCTGTAGATTTCCATATCAAACTGAGCAAACTCCATCTGGCGCAGCATCCAAAGCCCGCTCTGGAAGTTTTTTGCAGCCAGCATTTTCTTATAAAGCTCCTCAGGCAGTACCGCGCCGGTATCCTGATGGCAGCTCATGCCGGCAAGCACATCATATTCCCAGACAAAGTTTTCCATAAACTGGCTGGGCATTTCTACCGCATCCCATTCCACGCCATTGATACCGGAAACTCCCAGTTCATCTACCTGAGTCAGCAGATGATGCAGACCATGACCGGTTTCGTGGAACAGAGTCAGGATTTCTTCGTGGCTCAGGCGTGCGGTATTGCCGGCTACAGGCGGCGTGAAATTGCACACCAGATACGCAATAGGTGTTTGCAGCTGGCCGGCATGATCGCCTGTTATAAAACGACGGCGGCCGCGGTAATCATTCATCCATGCACCGCCGCGCTTACCGGCTCGTGCATACAGATCCATGTAGACGCCACCGATGATGGCCCCGCCCTGTTCAAGCTCATAATAGCGAACATCAGGATGCCATACCGGTACCTGTTTTTCGATGAAATGAACGCCATACAATTTATCAATCTGGGCAAACAGACCTGCGAGAACGCGATCAGCCGGAAAATATTTTTTTACTTCAGTCTGGCTGAATGCATATTTAGCCTGACGCAGTTTTTCACTGGCATAGGTCATATCCCATGGCTGTAAATCATCCAGACTGAGATGTACTCGTGCGTATGTTTTAACTTCAGCCAGATCTTTTTCAGCAAAAGGTTTGGCTCTGCTCGCCAGATCCTGAAGAAAGGTCATCACCTGTTGGGGTGTATCAGCCATTTTGGTTGCCAGCGATAATTCTGCATAGTTTTGGAAACCCAGTAACTGAGCTTCACGTGCGGCAATCTGCAGAATCCGGTTGATATTGGCGGTATTATTCCATTTAGCCTCGCCAAGCTCACTGGCCCGGGTTGAATAGGCATGATACAGCTGCCGGCGCAGTTCGCGATTGTGGGCATATTGCATTACTGCCAGATAATGCGGCATTTGCAGCCCGATTTTATAGCCGGTTTTACCTTCTGCCTGTGCCGCTGCGGCAAACATGGCCAGTGCCTCTTCTGTTAATCCGCTGATTTCGCTATCCCGTGCAAAGTCGGCATCTGTGCTGGTCTGACCGGATGTATTTTCCTGACCAGCCAGTTCTGCGCCATTAGCAAAATACAATGCAAATGCATCAGTGGCGTCCAGAACATTCTGACTAAAGGCTGCGGAAAGCTGCGCACCTTCTGCCTGTAAGGCTGCAAACTCCGCCTGTTCCTGTTCCGGCAGCTCGGCACCGCTGAGAACAAAATCTCTTAAATCATGGTTCAGTTTGGTTTGCTGTGCCGGGCTCAACTGTGCATATTCTGCACTGGCTTTGATGCTTTTAAAGCGCTCATATAAGGCAATATCCTGACTGATCGCAGTAAAGAATTCGCTTACTTTAGGCATCAGTGCATTATAGGCCGCACGTAATTCAGGTGTATCTGCCACGCTGTTTAGATGGGCAACAACACTCCAGATACGACCGACACGTTCAGTAATACTGGTTAAAGCTTCTACGGTGTTATTCCAGCTGGCATCAGGCTCAGCTTTCAAGGCGGTGATAGCGGCAGCAGCCTGCTGCATCGCTTCGGTCATTGCCGGCTCAATATCTGCAGCCTTAATGGCATCGAAACGGGGTTCACTATCCAGATTCAACAAAACATTTTCAGACATAGTATTCTCAAGAGAAAAATACCTGTAAATTTGCGGTTTTTCAGGTAAATCGGGTGGAAAGAGCAGGAGCTTATATTTATCTTCTGCTATAAATAATATTGCATAATGTAACAGGATAAGGTCAAAAACATGAAAAACAATATTCGTTCTTATTTAGATACGCAACCACAAATTGCCGATAGTTGTTATATAGATGATATGGCTGTGGTTATCGGGAATGTAATTTTGCAGGAAGAAGTATCTGTGTGGCCGTTTGCGGTGATTCGCGCAGATGTGAACAGTATGCGTATTGGTGCCAGAAGCAATATTCAGGATCACTGTATGCTGCATGTCAGCCACAAAACAGCAGCCAAACCGGATGGCTCACCATTGGTGATTGGTGAGGATGTTACTGTAGGTCATCATGTTAATCTGCATGGCTGTACGATTGGTAACAGGGTGCTGGTGGGGATTAATTCGATTGTTCTGGATGATGCGATTATTGAGGATGATGTGATGATTGGTGCCGGCAGTCTGGTACCCCCGCGCAAACGTCTGGCGAGCGGTTATCTGTATTTGGGTTCTCCGGTACAGCAAATCCGCCCGTTAACGGAAAAGGAGCGAAAATTTTTATTATATTCAGCATCGCATTATGTTAGACTCATGAAGAGTTATTAAGTTAACCCTCTAATTAAAGGACTATAAAAAATGAAAAAATTCTTGTCTTTAAGTTTATTATGCAGCCTGCTGGCGTTGGCAGGCTGTGCCAGCGATGGCTCAGGTAAAGGGCAAACCCAGGTGTACGGGGATATCAAAACCGGTGTGGAAACGTCACATACCAGTCATTAATTTATTTGGTCAAGTTAATTCGATGTAAATGAGTAGCAGAGTAATACTAAAATAGATGAGTGTCGTAAAATGGGTATTATATGCAGTTGGAAAATGCAAAATTTGCACGGAACAATTGTTATATTAATGAAGTTAAGCTAGATTGTGAAAATAGTTTTTCAAACCAACCGTTAAAGGACACAATGATGAAAAAGCTATTGGGAATTGGTGCCGTACTGGCTGCTCTGTTACTAACTGCCTGCGCTACTACAAATTCTGATACTAAAGCTGCTCCGTACAGTGATGTACAGGCTGCCGTAGAATCTAACTAAGCAGTAGTGATTAAATAAGTGGTTGGATTCGCTGGATAAATAATTCCAGCAAATCCAGCCACTTTTTTGTATAAAGTAAGCGGACAAATGCCGGTATAAAAAAATTGACAGATATCATCAGAAACGAAATAGGATTGAATAAAGAGATATCGGCACTCAGAGTAGTGCCGGTTAGCTCTAAATGAGGCATGTTATAGATTTGCATGTTTGAGTGTCTGCGACACTCAAAATCTGTTCAGAAATAATTTTTTATTTTAAAGTTAATGATTTTTGCCGGCCTGATTTGGCTAAATATAAGCTGGTCAGAAATAGCCTGAATGCAATAAATATATTATTCACTTTGGCGGAAGATCTACAGCGTATATCAATTCAGACAATCACCTTTAACTTTCAAAACATAGGCTGATAAACATACGCAGTTTAATCAACAGAATTTTTGATATTGGTCTCATCAATAATCTGATAGTAAACAGAAAAATATCCCAACACTATATTGGTTGTACTGATACAGACAATTAAATTACTTGAATAATGTTGGATTTAATATCAGCAAATAAAAATTTTTCCAGCTTTAAGCAAAATGCTTGCAAGGCTGGAGCAGAGCATGATTAGCCTGTTGTATTCCGGAACTGATAAAAGGCAGTCAGACTGCCTTTTATACTGGTTGGCGATTTTAGCAGATCGCTTAATCACCCTTAATGAGTGATGTAGTTGTGCCGTCTGGATGCACTTCTTGCAGAATAACCCCGCATTGGGCTGATGCAGATGCCGCGATGGCCTCGTAATCTTTACCCGGTTCGGCTACAAAAGTAAGTTTGTTACTCTGGCAGGAGGGCTGATAGGAAATGATTTTGCCATCGTTATGAGTATTATTAACATTGGTCAGACCAATAATGGCATTGGATATGGTAATCGGTACATTAGCTGGAATGGTGAATTCACGGTAGTACAGCTTAGACAAATTATGATTATGTCGTTTCATAGTATCCAAAGTAGCCGTTGCCGGTATACCAATGGTACTGTTACGAGCCAGCCCTAATGATGAAGCAAATGCCCCGCCTAAAGTACCACCGGTTGATTCTTTTACCTCATGTCCCTGAAAACTGTATTTCATATTAGTCGGTTTGCCATTCTGCCCGAAGATGCGTATCCGTGCCTGTTGCGAACTATCATCTGAAGCATCCTGTGCCATGGCCAAATTAACATTGAAACTTAAGAAAAAACTGATTATCAGGAATTTTTTCAGGCTGAGTCTGGATTTGTTTTTTTTGATAAAAAACATATGAGTACTTTCTGAATAATTGAGGGTAGAAAAGTTAATAATAAAGTGATATATCAGAATAATTAACTGATATTACTCTATATTCACATAAATAAATATTATTTATCTGCATAATTTTTTTATAGCTGAAACGGTTCAGCCTGATAGAGTGATTCAGATTAGTGTTATGAAATGTGTAATAAATTATAATGCAGATTGGTATTAATGCCAATATCATAATAATATAAATCTGATACCAACCGGATTGCTGTTTTCCGGTTATTTGCTGCGCAGCACTGGCGGATCATTGTAATCAATAACTGATGCCTGAAAAAAGCAGATTTGATTTCAATAAGTGCAAAGAGAATATGCATATTAATATCGGGAAATTCAGATGTAATTTACGATAAATAAATATATATATCCGCATAAATAAACACCATAACGGACACAGTAATTTGTCTCCGTTATGCTGTTTGCTGTTCAGGTGAATTATGTCTGGCTGCCACCCACAGTCAGACCGGCATCAATACGCAGCGTGGGCTGTCCCACACCTACCGGCACGCTTTGCCCGTCTTTACCGCAGATACCTACACCACTGTCCAGACTACTGTTATTGCCTATCATACTAACGTGTTTTAATACTTCCGGACCACTGCCAATAATGGTGGCTCCTTTTACCGGATATTGTAGCTTACCGTTTTCAACCCACCAGGCTTCCGAAGCACTGAATACAAATTTACCACTGGTAATATCTACCTGTCCGCCACCAAAATTAACCGCATACAAGCCCTTATCGACAGAGGCAATAATCTCTTCCGGATTAAGCCGGCCGTTTTCCATATAAGTATTGGTCATGCGCGGCATCGGTGCTGAGGCGTAATTTTCACGCCGGCCATTACCGGTGACGGAGACGCCCATTAAACGTGCATTGGTTTCATCCTGCAAATAGCCGCATAAAATACCATCTTCAATCAGTACCGTACGCTGTGTAGCATTGCCTTCATCATCAATATTCAGCGAACCACGGCGTTCGGCAATATTACCCTGATCAACAACAGTCACACCTTTAGCCGCTACGCGTTCACCTAAACGGCCGGCAAACGCACTGGTTCCTTTGCGGTTAAAATCACCTTCCAGACCATGACCTACAGCTTCATGTAACAATACACCCGGCCATCCACTGCCCAGTACCACCGTCATCTGACCAGCAGGTGCCGGACGGGCTTCCAGATTGGTCAGTGCCTGAGCAACGGCTGTATCTACATATGATTTGAGCATGGCTTCATCAAAATAACCCAGATCAAAGCGACCGCCTCCGCCACTGCTGCCCTGCTCGCGCCTTTCTCCCTGTTTGGCAATCACAGTAACAGATAAACGGACAAGCGGGCGGACATCAGTGTGTATCCGGCCGTCCAGTCGCGCCAGATAAATCAGTTCATGCTCGCATACCAGCCCGGCCATTACCTGCACAATACGCGGATCAGCAGCTTTTGCCAGTGCCTCCACACGCTGTAATAAAGCCACTTTCTCTCCGGCATCCAGACTGAGCATCGGATTAGCCATTGCATACAGTGGTTTGACTGACGGCAGAGAAGTCAGTCCCACTGAGCGCTGCTGACCGGCCTGCCCAATTGCCCGTACAGCCTGTGCTGCATCAGTTAATGCCTGCACATTCAGATTGTCGGCGTAAGCAAATGCTGTTTTTTCACCACTTACCGCACGGACACCGACGCCCTGCTCAATCTGAAAACTGCCTGATTTGACCATGCCTTCTTCCAGATGCCAGCTTTCATAGGTACTGCGCTGGCAGTAAATATCAGCATAATCAATATGGTGTGCTCCCATCAGGGAGAGTGCACGGGTAAAATCGGCTACAGCCAGTTCGTTGTCGGCCAGTAGCTGTTGATGAACAAGTTGCGCGGTTTGAGTTGAGATAGGCATGAGCTGTCAAAAATTAGGTTGTGACAAAAGCACAGACAGAGAAAGATTTAATCAGAAAAGCAAATTGTGGGCAATTATACCGAAAACAAGCTTTGTCCGCGCGAATGCAGGAATACTTATTATACGCAGATCAGGTGTTGGAATAGAGACCGGAAAAACAAATTGTAAAAATTACCAAATTGTTATTGATAATAATTCTCATTATATTATAATGTGACTCACCAGTTAGTTAGAAATAGTTAACCGGTAATGACCTCAAACATCTTTTATCTAAATCTACTTTCAGGAGCGGCGTAACGATTAGCGTTAAATTTTTGCATCAAAACTCAAAAACCGAAAACACTTAACCCACTGAAACATCAGTGGGTTAAGTGTTTATAATAAGCTGATATTCAGTAATCAGATTTCATTGTGGCTGTTGTAGCCCTGCGGATTGAGCTGTTGCCAGTGCCATGCATCAGCCATCATACTGGCCAGACTGCGCTGAGCTGTCCAGCCTAATTGTTCGGCTGCACGTTCAGGATTGGCATAGCACACAGCAATATCTCCTGCCCGGCGCGGGACAATCTGATAAGGAATTTTTTTGCCGCTGGCCTGTTCAAAAGCATGTATGATTTCCAGTACCGAATAACCCTGCCCTGTACCCAGATTATAAATATGTACACCGGGTTGATTATTTGTAACGCGCATGGCACTTAAGTGGCCGTCGGCCAGATCCATTACATGAATATAATCACGGACACCGGTACCATCAGTAGAAGGATAATCGTTACCAAATACCGA
The DNA here is from genome assembly GCF_013344995.1 of Snodgrassella sp. ESL0304. NCBI lineage: Bacteria > Pseudomonadati > Pseudomonadota > Betaproteobacteria > Neisseriales > Neisseriaceae > Snodgrassella > Snodgrassella sp. ESL0304. The sequence continues at coordinate 17,982 of NZ_JAAEDR010000018.1, read as the reverse complement.
TAGCTGTGCCAGCTTACCAACAGCTACCTGACAGATATACGGTAATAAATTATTTGGAATGCCATTCGGATCTTCACCAATCAATCCGGATTCATGCGCGCCCACCGGATTGAAATAACGCAGTAATGTCATACTCCAACGCGCATCTGCTGCCTGTATATCCGTTAACATCCGCTCTACCATATATTTGGATGTTCCGTACGGATTGGTGGTTCCGCCGGTAGCCGCGTTTTCATCAATCGGAACCGAAGCCGGTGTACCGTAAACTGTAGCTGAGGAACTGAAAACCAGATTGAAAATACCTGCTTTGGCCATTTCTTCAACCAGAATCAGGCTGCCACTGACATTATTATCATAATATTTCAGCGGCTCCCGTACACTTTCACCGACTGCTTTTAAGCCGGCAAAATGCAGCACATGCTCAATACTGTGCTGTTTAAATATCTGTTGCAACAGCGTACGGTCGCGAATATCGCCCTGATAAAAAGTTACCTCTTTACCGGTAATCTGTTTTAAACGCTCGAGTACCACTGGCGATGCATTACACAGATTATCAATAATAATCACATTGTAGCCGGCATTAAGTAATTGTACAGTCGTGTGAGAGCCAATAAAGCCGGCACCACCTGTTACCAGAATAGCCATAAATTATCCGTAATGATTTTTCATCGAAATACAACAAATAACCGGTATGTAAATAACCAGAAATCCATAAGTATATCTTGTTTATAATCATAGTTAAGCTAACGCGGGATAGAAGATACACTAAAAGAACCGGTATCTGCTGTATCTTTACAACAGTAAAGTGCTGAGCCGCACAGATGAGGTGACACAACAAAAAATATCCGGTACCTCTGACAAAAGTTATTTCTGTTCAAACGGCAATAACTGAACTGGACAGGAGTGATAAAACAGAAATCTGATAGAAATATGACTTGAAATACAGCGGCAAATAAAACCAGATAAACCATTATGCAGATATAGCAGATAAAAAATCAGATTGAATATTTGCTGAAAACCAGCTACTGATAAATATATAACTAATTAATAAATTGAAAGTTTATATTTATTATTTAATGATATACATTTTAAAAACTAAAATAACTTTTTTGATTTTAGCAATGTTCTTCATAATCGGAAGATTGAGACTTTAATATTTGTGCATGATATTGCAGCTATTAATAAGCAAGTTAAGGATAAGTCATTTTTCTATCGGTTAACTCTTAATACTCATCATTATTCTGAAAAAGATACACAAAGTGAAAATAACTATGATTGTAAACAGCCTTTATTTAAAGACCGGCAAAATGTCTGTCTCAATTAAACCTGCAGAATCAGTTTTTTAGATTTTAGCCAGCGAAATCAACACTAGTGCTTTTAAAGATATACAGAAATTGTGGTACAAGGCGATCATAGCCCGCCTGCATCTGTTGTATTAGATGAGTTTAAAGATAGCTTTAAACCGGATTCGGCACTATTTATACACTTCGGATAAATTAAGCAATTTGTAAATAGCAGGATCGGTCTATATTATTTAACCGATTTTTATATCAATGTTGTATTTAAACTAGTTTAACAGTATAGTATGCAAATATTGTGAATACCAAATATCAGCTTGTGATTATTAGATTAGCATTTTGTATTTAGTCATCTACTTAATAATATGGGGTATTTAATTATGCAGATGTATATGAAAAAAATAATATTTTTAATAACTTCGTTGTTGATGATTTTTTTACTAAGTTCTTGCTCTAATTTATTAGACCGATATTTTTTATTTTAATAATATCAAATATTTAATTAGTTGACTGTATATGAAAAGAATAATATTTATAATAACCTCGTTGCTGCTGGCTTTTTTACTAAGTTCTTGTGCTAAATACTACAAAAGTGTAAGTACAGCTGACTACCAGTTAATAAATAGTTCTGACGCCAAGGAATCTTTACATGTCAGTTTACAAATTGATGATTTTTATAATCCTTATTTAACTCATGCAGAAAATGAAGATATTAAACAAAAATTTCCGAAAAAGAATATTAAAATAATAGCAAATTATGAGCCTATAACTGATAAAACAGGCTCCATCATCAAAAAAACGACAAAAAATAGTCCATCACCATTTTTATCATTAAGGGATATTTTGGGAATTGATGATATAGAGATTGTGTATAACAAAATAAATCAATATGCATTTGCGACAAATTTAAAAGTTGATAAAGATAATCAAATTATAAACTTTGATATTCCTAAACCTACTAAAAATAACAAGCAAAAGTATGTTCTTGAAGGTATTTATCTTTATTATCCAGATTTTCAATTTTCCAAAAATCCTAAACCTTATTATTTTCGAAACGGATCAGATTATTATTTACCGATTTTTAAAAATCAAATCGATATCAATAAATTGAAAGGTTCTGTAAATAGATTTATGAACGTGGAACTATTAAATCTTGATATAATAACCGATAAGTTTTTTGACTTTACTTATGATTATGATAGAACACAGTTAACTAATAAAGACTATTTAGCCAGAAATATTGTCTTAAATACCAGTGTTTGGTTTTCAAATGATAAACCAATTAAAAAGAAAGTATTAAGTAATGAAGAAAAAGGTGATTTATTTGATGAAATGACTATCTCCATGGATGGGCAAAAATATGAACATATAGTTATTCCTGACTCAAAATTAAGTTGGTCTGATGCTGAAGATATATATGGTTCTTATGTTAAAGGCAAAACATTTGAAGTTTTACAACTTAAGGGACAACTTTCAAAGTATTCAAAAAAGGGTTATTACGACGGACGACGTGAAAAATGGGTTAAGCAAAAAGGGGATATGGTATATATTGACCAAAAATATGGTTCTCATGTGGATAAAAAAGGTTGTGAATTTGATTATCGAATAGTTTTTGAAAAAGATAATCAACCTAGAAGATATATTTTACACTCATATAAAAGGTCTGAATCAAATAATAAAAAGTTTACAATATTTTCTAATAAAACTTATATATCACAAGAAAATTTGAACTTCTTTGAAAAAACAAAGCAGCGAAAAAAAGAATCCTTTGACTATAGCTTGAGACAAATTCCTGTATTTTATAAAAATTCGGATAAAGAATTTCGTGATCAACTCATACTTGAAAATCAAGACTTAGCACAAGCATGTATGAAGGAAATAGATCATATGAAAAGATTGATGACAATGCCAAAAGAAGATTTAATGCAAGAATTTGAGCAATACAAAAAAATCATCAATAAAGAAAACTCGAAACAACGCTAATATAGCTGCATATTAATACAAATAAAGTAAATATATGGGTATTTCATCAAAATTTAATGAATATTACGATTCAGGTTACAGTTTGATTGGGCTGATAAATTAATATATTAGTAAATTACTTACCCTACTGGAGATGATTAATTTTATAATATAGTCTTATTTAATTTTTTATTACTTTTATTTTAACCACAAAAACAGCTCTGGCTCTGGTCAGAATATTTGTATTCGTTTTATTAATTTTTATTAAAAAACATATGTGCTGAAAAAATCATTAAAACAATGTATACTGAAACTGTATGTAATGATAATTTCAATTATTTATCAGTTAATGCTGCTCTAAGTAGATTGAATCTGAATATTTACAGTTAAGTTATGGTTAATAAACCTTGCCAGTATGATTAACATACTAAATCAATGAAAAATTTTATCGAAATATTAAACCAAAAAGATATTAACTATACAGTTGAAAATGAGATTATCCGCATAGCGGATAATCTGTGCTTTTATCAAAATCCACTTAAATCACTGCCGGATAATTTAATTATTGAAGGTGATCTGGATATCTCCCAAACAAAAATCAGCCAGTTACCGGATAACCTGATTGTCTGCGGTAATTTGGATATCTCCCATACTAAAATCAGTAAACTGCCGGAAAATATGATTTTTCGCGGGGATCTGAATATATCCGGTACACAAATCAGAGTGTTACCGGAAAATCTGGTGGTTCAGGGCAAACTTAACGCCTCTCGTACCAAAATACAAGTTTTACCGGAAACGCTAATTGTTGGTGGTGCGCTGGATTTATCCTATAGCTATATTCAGTCGCTACCAGAAAATCTGACAATAAACGGTAATTTATATTTACAGAATAGTTATATACTGGAATTACCGGAGAATTTGGTTGTTGCCGGAAACCTGGATGCCTCTTCAACCAGAATAACCCGATTACCGGAAAAATTTACGATAAAAGGCAGTCTTTGTCTGGAAAAAAGCGGTATCAATACTCTGCCTGCTAATCTGCATATAACCGATGATCTTGATTTGAGTAATACCCGTATCACAAAGTTACCTGAAAATCTGAAAGTAGATGGTAGCCTGATTCTGGCTGCCTCCAAAATTAAGAAATTACCAAAGAATATTCAGGTAAAAAATAATTTAAACTTACGTTTTACAGAAATCAGAAAATTACCGGATAATCTGACGGTGAACGGAGATCTGGATTTATCAGGAACAAAAATTAAAAAATTACCTGCTAATCTAAGAGTCAATGGATGTTTAGGGCTGAAAAGCTGTCGAAAAATCAATAAATTAATAAAAAATTTTAGGGCTATATGCACTAGTCTGGATTTGTGCTTTAATAAAATCAAAAAAATACCAGAGAATTTAAAAATACAATCCAATCTGTATTTGAATGAATGCAAAATCAAAAAATTTCCCAAAAAAATGAATATAAACGGAAATTTGAACCTGAATGACGCAAAAATAAAAAAATTGCCTGAAATTTTGCATGTTGGTGGCGATTTATCTCTTTTGCTGGTACCGATTAAAAAACTACCTAAAAAACTTTCAGTAGGAGGTGAGCTGTATTTATGGGGTTGCCCGGTTAAAAAAATTCCCAGTCATGTTAATGTAGTCAATGGGCTGGACTTAACTTTGACTAAAGTAAAAAAATTACCTCAGAATCTTACCAAGATAAAAAAACTGGCAATAGAGGAAACTAAAATTAACCGTTTGCCAGATAAGCTCAATGTTGAGGATTATCTGGATCTGAGAAATAGCCGAATTAAAAAATTACCTAAAAAATTACAGGTTGGTAATACATTGCTGTTAAAAAATACCCGGATTAAAAAGCTACCGAATAACCTGAAACTTGATCATGGTATAAACCTGAAAAAAACTTCAATCAGATATTTGCCCGAAAATCTGGAGCTCAAATGGTTAAGCCTTGATCTTAAAAAGATTAAAAATATTGCTTACCGGAAAAATTGTAAAGCTAAAAGAAAAACCATTTTTGCAGCTTATTTGAATGGTGAATATAAAATTTTTCAGAATGAATACTTGGTTGGTACCCTGCAAGAGTATGAGCAATTTGTTAACCAGAGATTTATTGATCCGCAGGCAAGTAAGCTTAAACAGGCAGCCAGGGATTGCGTAGAGCAATTGCAGAAAAAACTCAGTACTCATAAAACTTAATATATTGAATACTGGCTGACAATAAAACCAGACCGGATAAAGTCAAAGTACTTATTCAACTTTGTAACTTTTTAATTAGAAATAGATATTTATACTGAAAATATATACTGAAACTGCATGATATTAATACCAGCTTTCTGGAAATGTATGCAACTAAGTTACCTTCCCTTAAATTTTACCAGTATGCTAACATACTAAATCAATGAAAAAATTTATCGAAATATTAAATCAAAAAAACATTAAATATAAGGTTAAGAATGATGTTATCCGGGTACTGGATAATCTGTGCTTTTATCAACCCTGTCTAAAATCACTGCCTGACAATTTAATTATTAAAGGCAATCTGGATATTTCTCAAACAAAAATCAGAAATTTACCGGATAATCTGATTGTCTATGGGAATCTGAATCTATCCGGTACAGAAATCAGTATATTACCGGACAATCTGGTGGTTCATGGAGAACTAAACGCCTCTTATACCAAAATAATTACGTTGCCGGAAAAGCTTATAATAGGCGGTGCATTAGATTTATCCTTCAGCTATGTGCAGTCGCTACCAGAAAGTCTGACAATAAACGGCAATTTATCTTTACAAAATACCTATATACTGGAATTACCGGAAACTTTGGCAGTTGCCGGAGATTTAGATATTTCTTCAACCAGAATTACCCGACTACCGGAAAAGTTTACTATCAAGGGTAGTCTTAATTTGGGTCGTACTGATATCACAAAGTTACCTGAAAATCTGAAAGTAGATGGTAGTCTGATTCTGGCTTCCTCCAAAATTAAGAAATTTCCAAAGGATGTACAGGTAAAAGCTGATCTGGATTTATGCTATACGGAAATCAGAAAATTACCGGATAATCTGACGGTGAACGGTAATCTGGATTTGTCTGGAACAAAAATCAAAAAATTACCTGCTAATCTAAGAGTCAATGGATGTTTAGCATTGAGAGGGTGCAGTACAATCAATCAGTTACTTAAAAATTTTAAAGCTACTTGCATTAGCCTGGATCTAAGTTGTAATAAAATTAAGAAAGTACCAGAGAATTTAAAAATACAATCCAGTCTGGACCTGAATAGCTGTAAAATCAAAAAATTTCCTGCAGAGCTGATTGTAAATGAAAATCTGAATCTGGAGGACGCAAAAATCAAAAAATTACCTGTGAAGCTGACTGTAAAAGGAAATCTGGATTTATTTTACGCAAAAATCAAAAAATTGCCTGCAAAGCTGACTGTTGGCGGACAATTATCTATTGAAGGGACGTCAATTAAACAATTACCTAAAAATCTTTCAGTGGGAGGTGAGCTAAATTTATCGGGTACCAAAATTAAAAAAATTTCCAGTCATTTTAATATAGCGAATGGAATAAATTTAGCCTGTACACCAGTAAAAAAGCTACCCTCGAATTTTACTGAGATAAAAAATTTATATATTAACATAACAAAAATTTCTCGCTTGCCTGATAATCTCCATGTTTGGGAGAATCTCGTATTGTGTAGCAGCAAAATTAAAAAGTTACCCAAAAATTTGCAGGTCGGTAAAAAACTGCTGTTAAATGATACCAAAATTAAAAAATTACCCGAAAATCTGAAACTTGAAGAAGGCATCGACCTGAGAAAAACTCAAATCAGATATCTGCCGGAAAATCTTGAGCTTAAATGGTTAAGTCTTGATCTTAAAAAGATTAAAAATATTGCTTACCGGAAAAATTGTACATCTAAAAGAAAAACTATCTTTGCAGCTTATTTGAATGGTGAATATAAAATTTTTCAGAATAAATCCCTGATTGGTAATCTGAAAGAATATGAGCGATTTGTTAACCAGAGATTTCTTGACCCGCAGACAGGTAAGCTTAAACAGGCAGCCAGAGATTGCGTAGAGGAATTGCAGAAAAAAATCAGAATTAATTAACTTAATGTACAAAGTACTGGCCGACAGCTGCAAAAAATGCTGAATTTGCCAGTACGTGACTCAGATATATTTGGCCGGCAGTAATTTATTAAAAATAGCATAAACATATTTTGTACTGTTTTTAATTCAACTCCATCCAATTGATTTGTATTAAGTGACTTAAGCTAAAAACACAGAGAAATAAGTTATGGAACAATTTATCACATATTTAAATACACAGCAGATTAAATACAGTATTGGGGATAATTCAATCACAATATTGGAATCTCTTAATCTGGCTGAAGTGAGAATCAAACATTTACCGGATAATCTTATTATTAACGGTAATCTCAATTTGCGATTAACAACAATAAAAAAATTGCCGGATAATTTAACCGTAAATGGTGATTTATGTGCGCGCGCAACTAAGATTAAAGCGTGGCCGAAAAATTTAAATGTAAAAGGCTCTATAGATTTATTACGTACCAGAATTGCATCATTACCAGATAATTTAACAGTAAATGGAGATTTGAATTTAGAACAAACACCTGTTAAATCATTACCTGCTAATCTGAAAGTAAAAGGAAATTTGGCTTTGCGGGGGTCGCATTTTTGCAATATACCGGAAAGATTCGATGTAGCTGGTTCTTTAAATTTGTCAGATACGAAAATTGACAGATTACCTGATAATCTGAATATACAGGGTGATCTGAACATTGCCCGTACCAGAATTAAAAAATTACCTGAAAATTTATCTGTAAGCGGAGATCTCCATTTAAGCAGAACAAAAGTTAAAATATTACCAGATAATCTTGACATTATAGGTGATTTAGATTTAAGTGATACCCGAATTAAAAAGTTACCTGGAAATTTAAAGGTTGGGGGTAAGTTGGATTTATACGGTACCAGAATACAAAAAATACCAAAAGATTTAACAGTAACTGGTGGCATTGCTTTAGGAGGCTCTAAAATTAGAAAGTTACCAGATAATTTAACTGTTAACGATTATTTGGATTTGGGTTTTACAAAAATCAAAAAGTTGCCGGATAATCTGATTGTAAACGGATATCTGGGATTGCGCGCTATTAAAGTCAAAAAATTATTAAAGCATTCAAATGTACAATGCACAAGTCTGGGTTTAGATGGTGCCAGGATAAAACAACTGCCTGCCAATATAGAAGTAAAAAACAGTTTATATCTGAGTTATACCGAAATAAAACAGCTACCGGATAATCTTGAATTAAAAGGTGATCTGACTTTACGTTATGTCCCTATAAAAAAGTTGCCGGATAATTTGACTGTTGGCGGATATCTTGATCTGAGCTGTACCAGAATCGAAACATTGCCTGAGAATTTAAAAGTTGCCGGTAATCTTAATTTAAGTTCTTCAAAACTAAAAAAATTACCGAAAAATTTACATATTGGCGGTGATTTAGACTTACATAATACAAAGATTAAAAAAATTCCGGATAATTTAAATGTGAATGGAACTTTAGATTTATTCAGAACGAAGATTAAGAAGCTTCCAAAAAATTTATTTGTAAAAAATGAGTTGTTTTTGAGTAATACCAGAGTTAAAACATTACCTTCTGATTTAAAAGTAGAAGGAGATCTCTGGCTGAGTTCTTCCTCAATTAAAAAATTGCCAGACAATTTAAAATTAAATGGCGATTTATACTTGCAAGACACTAATATTAAGCAATTACCAAAAAATTTATTTGTAAAAAGGCAGTTATCTATCAGGAATACTAAAATCAGTGTATTGCCGGAAGATTTAATGTTTGGCTCAATTGAACTGGATATAAAAAAAATAAAAAATATAGTTTATAAAAAATGCCATTCAATAAAAGCCTTTATTTTTACAGTTTATTTACAGGGAGAAATAAAACTTGTTTACAATGGGAGTCTGATAGGTAATTTGGAAGAATTTGAACAGTTTACAGATAAACTATTTTTAAAAGCTGAAGCTGATGAGTTTAAACAGATGGCCAGAGATTGCGCAGCGCAATTGAAGCAAAAGCTGTCTCTTGAATAATCATGGTAGTTTTATCAGCGGTTATCAATTAATAGCAGGAGACAGGAATTATGTTTGGATATTCATTGCAAAACTATGACTAATAAAATCGTAGCTGTTATTGTGGATAAAATGCTGATTAGTTGCTATAGTTCCTGGCATATTTTACGTTATAGCGTTATTTGTTTTCAATTTATAGAACTGATTAACAATTATTTTACGGATAGTTATGAATAAAAGCATTATGAATATTTATAAATTGGTTCATTGGTTTGTAATAATTGTTTTAGCTTATTTTATTATCTGTAATGTCATTATTCATCTCTACGCCCGGCAAAAAGCAGCAGACAATGCTGATACTATGGTTATCTTAGGTGCTCAGGTAATGGGTAATCCTGCAGTACCTCATCCTGTTTTAAAAGGGCGTTTAGATAAAGCTCTGGTTTATTTGAAAAATAACCCTAATACCAAAGTAGTTGTTTGCGGAGGACAAGGAGAAGGCGAGCCGGCAACAGAAGCAAGCGTTATGGCTGGTTATTTAATTGATAACGGGATTGATGCCTCAAGGGTTTATCTTGAAGATAAATCAACACGTACTGCTCAGCAGTTTGTTTATGCGAATAAAGTGTTACGGTTAGGTAAAACCGTGGTAGTTACCAATGATTTTCATTTATTGCGTTCTATTATGTTAGCTAAAAGATCAGGAGTAAAAGATGTATCCGGATTATCTGCACCTTTAAGTTTCAGAAATTACAGGAACTATATTTCTCTTATTAGAGAACCATTAGCTCTGATTAATTCATGGTTGTTCGATCATCCCCTGAATAATGATAATTAGAATACAGATAATTAAAACATTGAGAATACTGGGTGAATGATAGTCAGTTTATAGTATTGAATTAGAATAGATACGGTTATTATTAACCGGTATAACCATCAGATGATTGCCCGAATTTAGCCAAATAGCAAACTGCTAAATTCAGGCCGGTAGTGGTTTTGTCTCGTCATAGCAAATGATATCAGCAGTATAGATAATCAGCCCGGAAACAATTACACTGCTCCTCGTATTGCTTGATTTTAAAACCCTGGCACTAGTTTTATTATTCAAACTACCCGATACAGGAATTTAATATCATCTGCCGGAAAAACATAATTTATCAGCCTAGATAGCAGATGCCATATACAACGACAGGGTACAAAATATATTTATAGCCTGTTGGTATTGAATCGAAATGTTTTTATCGCTACCTGAAAATTTCGGGGTTGAGGGAAATAATATTTATTATGGCTTAGCATCAGCTATATTTATCCACAATAAAAAGCCTGCAAATATAATTTGCAGGCTTGTCTAGACTACAATGCTTTTGGCCTAACTACAGTTGGCTGCAAGAATATTCGACGGGGCAAACTGCTTCACCTCATCTGCCGCCCATATCCGGCCTTCACTGCTGCCTCTGGAGAAAGTAGCCATTGCTCCTACCAATTGCTGTACCTGTTCGGCTGTATAGTGCATACCATCCGCAGTATGAATCTGATACTGCCGGTATGACGCATCCGCAAACCAGTTATCCAGCCGTACCTGATCACGTGAACCAATATGGCTGATAAGCAGGTCATCCCCATTCCGGCTTAGCCGCAATTCATCACTACGGTAGTCAGCAAAATCCAGAATATCGCCCTGCGATTCATTTGCTGCCTGGTCAATCACCTCATCGCGTCCATAACCAGCCCGGAATACATAACGATCCCGCTGCCAGCTACCGCCAACCAGCAAATCATTACCGCTGCCTCCCTCCAGAATATCCTCGCCGGTGCCACCAAATAACTGATCATCTCCGGCACCGCCATACAGAATATCATTGCCGTCGCCGCCATCAAGCAAATCATTGCCGTCATAGCCATGTAAAATATCATTACCGCCATAGCCATACATCAAATCCTTGCCGGCCGTACCAAAAAGCTCATTATCCCTATCATTGCCTTCAATAATGCGGTCGTACTTGGCGGCATTATGATGCTGTATGTTATCAGCAAACTGCTGTAAGGAGCGTGTTATATAAGAATTACCACCATTAGGCTGGGCAAATAATAAATTATTCATATTCAGGCTGTTGGCACGTCCATCCAGATAATAGCCAACCAGATAGATTACATCCCCATTAACTCCATTGGTTACCTTAATGCCTTTGTTGTAAGCACTGATAGACAGATGATCCAGTGGCACATCCACAATCACTACCGACTGCCCGCTGTAATCCTCAATTGTGGTAACACCGTCACCACTATTGAACACAAAGTAATCATCACCTGTACCACCATTCAGATAATCATTGCCTTTGCCGCCCAGCAGCCAGTCAAGCCCGTCGCCGCCGTAAAGCCGGTCGTTACCATTACCGCCGCTGAGGTAATCATTTCCTTCATCGCCCTGTAGCAGATCATCGCCTTCGCCGCCAAGTATCGTATCATTACCGTCGCCGCCAAGTATCGTATCATTACCACCGGCCGTATCTGTATCATTTATATTCATCGCATTACCGCCGCTGAGGAAATCATTGCCCTCCCCGCCATAGATCACATCATTGCCGCCACCACCATAAACGGTGTCGTTGCCGGTACCACCATCAAGGTAATCATTGCCATAGCCGCCATCTATATAATCATCACCTTCTTCGCCATAGATGGTGTCATTACCATTATCCTGCGGCCGGCTTTCTTTCGGGCTCTCCGTGCCCATATCACCAAATAATGTATCATTACCCGCACCGCCATAAATCAGATCATCGCCCAGCTGTCCCTGCACCAGATCGTTACCATTGCCTGCGTAAATAGTATCGTTGTAGCCATTATCTGTGGCCACAATATCTGTCACATTAGTGGAGAAATCACCGAATATCCGGTCATCACCATCGCCGCCATAAATAGTATCGCGGCCACCACCACCAAAGAGGATGTCATCGTCGATGCCGCCATCCAGTGTATCATCGCCATAGCCGCCCATTAATACGTCATTACCGGCACCGCCGGAAAGGTAATCATTCCCCGTCATGGTGGTATTCAGCTCATGGCCTTCACGACTATCATCACCCCATAGTATATCATTGCCATCACCACCGATAATCCAGTCGTCGCCACCACCACCGGTCAGCTTATCATTGCCGGCACCGCCATCGATAAAATCATTACCATGTTCGGTAATATCTTTATTTAACCAGTCACCATAAATTTCGTCATCGCCATCGTCGCCATACAGTTCATCATTACCGGCACCACCATAAACCTGGTCATTATCATCACCGCCATGAATCACATCATCGCCATAACCACCATCGAGAATATCATTGCCGGCATCCCCCCAGATATGGTCGTTGCCAGCAAGCTCGGGATGGCGGCCGGCCGGATCTGAATCATCGCCCCAGATTCTATCGTCGTCATCACCGCCATAGAGATAATCATCACCGCCGCCGCCGATGATTTCATCATTGCCGGCACCACCATATATCGTATCGTTACCATGATATTTAGCGTCCAGCATCTCTTCCTTTGTATAGACGGCATTATCACCATACAATTTGTCATTACCATTACCACCAATAATGACATCATTGCCCCCATCACCAATTATCTGATCATCTCCGTCGCCGCCATCAATATAGTCATCACCATGTAAGGCACCCGCCAGTGAATTCAGGAAGCCCGGCCTGAGAATACCATCGCCATGTAAAAAGTCATTACCTTTGCCTCCTACAATATAATCATTGCCAGCCATACCATAGATGGTATCGTCACCCTGTTCTGTGCTGGCCGGAGCCACTGAATCACCTTCAATATAGTCATTCAGATTACTGCCTACAATATAGTCGCTGCCATCACCACCATATAAAAAGTCTCCGCCCACATCTGCGGCATCATCAAAAGTTTCACTAAGACCATCAAATATCCTAATATCTTGCTGATCAATATATATACCCCAGTTCGGGCCGGCATAAATCATTTTTTTACCGGAAGCCGGCATCGTCCAGCGCTCACCCGGGCGGATACGATCTCTCATGTTTAAATGATTATTAGCCCAGATAAAATCATCACCGGCACCTCCTTTGATGATGTCGGAGCCGCCACCTCCGGCAAGTAAATCTGTGCCATCGCCGCCGAGAATAATATCGTTGCCGCCCATGCCGTCAATCGCATCGCCACCATCAAGGCCATTAATTTCATCGGCGCCGTCTGTGCCCTTAATCACATCTTCAAAGCCTTTTTCTACCACACCACCAATAATCGCACCTTTGGCATTGCGATTTTTCCAACCCCAGTAATATTGGCCGGCTAAACTCTCGTCCAGCTCAAAGTAGCCTTCTTTATGAATAATTTTGGTGCGCCAGTCGCCAATAATTTTATTGATTTTATTGTTATTACTATCCTTGAATTTGGGCAGCCTGATACCAAGCTTGCCGCCGCCCATATCATTCCAGCCGACAATGGTTAAAACATCATCTTTATTTTCCAGCGACTGAATCACCAGATTGCCGGTGATATTATCCAGATGTACGCGCCATTTATTGTTGGCTGAAATCCAGACACCATTTTCTTTTGCTGTCCATTTTATTTTTGAAAATTGTTGATTATCAATAAAAATACTGCCTTTGCCGTCAGAATCATAAATCTCATCTTTGCCATCGCCGCTGTTGAAATAATACTTGTCTGCGCCATCACCGCCCACCAGAACATCATTGCCCTTACCGCCCATGAGCGTATCATTGCCGGCACCGCCAAACAGATAATCATCACCCTCTCCGCCAGAGATATCATCACTGCCCTTGCCGCCAAAAATCACATCCGCCAGCTTGCCGCCTACTACCTTGGTATTACCATTGCCCAGCATCACCACCTGATGGGCGTCATCGTCAGCATCGGCATCGGTATTCCAGCTTTGCCCGGTCTGCTCATCACGAAACACAATCGCATCTTCGGTGCCGAAGCCATACTGTTTACGAATCGATTCAACTAATGATTTTTGATCCAGATAGGTCTTGCGTGTGGAAAAAGCAACACCGTCAGGTTCTTGATATTTACTACTTAACGTCTGATTATTTTCATTAGCCTGAGCAAGGCGCATTTCCTGAATCATCCAGGTGCGCACCTTAATCCATTCTTCACCTACATCATCAATTTTGCGTACCGCCGGCATTTTGTCCGGATTGAGTATCACCACCGGATTAAGCTGCATCAGTGCATTCAGATACAGCGATACCATTTGTTGATTGCCTTGTTTTTCCCATGTCTGCAACTGCGATAATAATTTTTCCGGCAGTTCATCAATAAACGCCAGCTGGTATTTAAATTCAAATTTGCCCGGCTGGCCGGCAATTTCCTGGCGATGACCATTTACCGGATCAAAGATAAATCCCCATCCTTTATCAGCAAAATTATCGTCATTAATGCTATTGATGCGCGGATCGGATGAATTAATGCTATTGGTATTTAATACTGCTGCCATAATCCACTTTGTTACCCCTTTGCCACCAGCCACATCCCAGTTAAATTTAAGTTGCTGTTTTGCAGCGTCGGTATTTTTCTGATTTTCAAAATAACTGCCTGTATATTGGTCAGATGGAGAAGCATAGTCCTTGTACCATAAATTTTCATGACCTTCTCTGCCGAATTCAACCCAATAATCCTTTAGCGGGGCAAACATGCTTGTATTATCCACCCACTTTTTCGCCAGTGCCTGATCAGCGCTGGAAATTGGCACTTTTTTATAGCAACTCCAGATCAGTAAATTTCCAACCGGACCCATACTCGCTGCCTTTAGCGTTATCGAAGCAAGGGATTCAGGTGTACCAGTTAGTTTATCAATAAAAATATACCCATTTTGAGCATCGCTCATAATTCCAGATAATCCCAAACTCATCAGCCAGCTATCGACATTGGTGCCTTTGGTTGCCCACATAGCTTCCCACACTTGTTCGACAACCTGTTCGCCTTTGATTTCACGCCCACCAATGAGTTTCCCCGACGCATACTGTTCAATAATGCGCATCGGTTCATACAGCGTCCAGTAGTTAATATCAACATTATTATTTTTAAATACCTCAATATGAAACTCTTTCATTTGTTGATAAGTAATATCCTGATTGACACTACCCGAACCGGCCTTTTTTTCCAGCATATCCAGATAACCCAAGGCCATGCCGCGGCGAATCTTATTGGTTTCATCTGCTGTTAAAATATGATTATGTTCATTCGCCACTGCCTGCATAAATTCCAGTGCGCCATTACCGGTAATGCTATCCGCAGAAGCTACTCCATAGGCCCATTTAGCATAATGATAGCCACGCTTGGCCAGTTGCTGATACACCGCGCCAACATCGGATAAATCACCATTTTCAATCTGTTTACGCCATGCCTGAATTTCACTTCTGCTTACTTTTTGTGCTTCTAACATGCTCTTCTCCCTAAGATAACCAATAGGTTGTACCACGATTAAAAACTAAGCCTTACCAATCTGTTTGCCCAGCAGCTTGCCTTCCCGGCTTACGCGCCAGCTATCCAGTATTTTGATAATATTATTCTCCATCTCCTGCCACTGTGGCAGATAAGTACGGCTGTAACTAATCCATACTTGGATATGCCAGTCATCGTTATAAAACATATGATGACAAGAATTTATATGCTGAGTGAATTGACAGTCGATATAGGTTTTAATATTGCCGACCTGATCTTTTTTAATCATTCTATCTTTGGTAAGGGTATCCGATTTCCACGGTTCGCCGGTTTCCGGATCAATACCATTATTTGCCCGATATACGGTTAGGCCATACAGCGGTTGTGGCTGCTGAATATAATCAATATTTGAAATTTCTTTTGATATTTTAAAACCTTCCTGCACATAGGCGTTAAAATTTAACGCTACCTTAGCATCATATTGACCGTAGACACTTACGCTTGCCCAAGGGAAAGGCTTGCCATAAGGGATTAAAGTTTCATTATCGTGGCGATAATCCTGTTGTGTCTGCCGGAATGAAGTATAGACATCGCCATCGGTAATCCGATATTGAAAGCCAAATGATTCAATCGGCAAATCATAAGATTCCGGCGGACGCTGGTATCTGGCTTTGATTTTCGGATCAGCAAAATCACCCGGATCGCCCATATAGCGTGCCCAGCCATCAATCACTCCTGCAGGAATGCTGATAGAGTAAGTACCTAGTTTGCCAATAGTATCGGCGCGGCCACGGCTATCACGGTTATAGAACGGGGGTGCTTGCCGTGCTGGTTGTTCGCTCACATCATAATCACAGCCGGCAAGTAGCAGCACCTGCCACAGCAGCACCAGGATAAGCAAAATCTTTTTATATCCAGACTTCATAAACAGCCTTGTTTCTCTATTTCACAGGATAAAAATTAACAGAAACTTTACCAAAAGAAAATAAAAAGAATGCTATTTTAGAATTTTTATTGTTTTAAATTAAATGTTAAGCAAAATTTCAGTATTGATGCATATAGAATATATTAATAAATATTTACATTTAAATAAGCTTAACCAGCGCGGCGAATCTTATTGGTTTCATCGGTCGTTAAAATATGATTATGTTCATTCGCCACCGCTTGCATAAATTCCAGCGCGCCATTACCGGTAATGCTATCCGCAGAAGCTACTCCATAGGCCCATTTAGCATAATGATAGCCACGTTTGGCCAGTTGCTGATACACCGCGCCAACATCGGATAAATCTCCATTTTCAATCTGTTTACGCCATGCCTGAATTTCGCTTTTACTTACTTTTTGTGCTTCTAACATGCTCTTCTCCCTAAGATAATCAATAAGTTGTACCGCTATCAAAAACTAGGCCTTACCAATCTGTTTGCCCAGCAGTTTGCCTTCCCGGCTTACGCGCCAGCTATCCAGTATTTTGATAATATTGCCCTCCATTTCCTGCCACTGCGGCAGATAACTACGGTTATAACTAATCCATACTTGGATATGCCAGTTATCGTTATAAAACATATGATTACAAAAATTTTTATGCTGGGTAAATTCACACTTGATATAGGTTTTAATATTGCCGGCCTGATCTTTTTTAATCATTCTATCTTTGGTAAGGGTATCCGATTTCCATGGTTCGCCGGTTTCCGGATCAATACCATTATTTGCCCGATATACGGTTAGACCATACAGCGGTTGTTCCTGCTGGATATAATCAATATTTGAAATTTCTTTTGATACTCTGAAGTCATCCTGGACCGTAAAATTAAAATTCAACGGCACAGTAGCATCATATTGACCATAGACACTTACGCTTGCCCACGGGAAAGGTTTGCCATACGGGATTAAAGTTTCATTATCACGGCGATAATCCTGTTGTGTTTGCCGGAAAGAGGTATAAACATCGCCGTCAGTAATCCGATACTGAAAACCAAATGATTCAATTGGCAAATCATAAGATTCCGGTGGGCGCTGGTATCTGGCTTTAATTTTCGGATCAGCAAAATCGCCCGGATCGCCCATATAGCGTGCCCAGCCATCAATCACTCCTGCAGGAATGCTGATAGAGTAAGTACCGAGTTTGCCAATAGTATCGGCGCGGCCACGGCTATCACGGTTAT
>NZ_JAAEDR010000017.1:0-213114 GCF_013344995.1 Snodgrassella sp. ESL0304 | reverse complement strand
GGATCAGCAAAATCGCCCGGATCGCCCATATAGCGTGCCCAGCCATCAATCACTCCTGCAGGAATGCTGATAGAGTAAGTACCGAGTTTGCCAATAGTATCGGCGCGGCCACGGCTATCACGGTTATAGAACGGTACGGGTGCTTGCTGTGCTGGTTGTTCGCTCACATAATAGTCACAGCCGGCAAGCAGCAACACCACGATAAGCAAAATCTTTTTATATCCAGACTTCATAAGCAGCCTTGTTTCTCTATTTCATAGGATAAAAATTAACAGAAACTTTACCAAAAGGAAATAAAAAGTATGCTATTTTAGAATTTTTATTGTTTTAAATTAAATGTTAAGCAAAAGTTCAGTATTGATGCATATAGAATATATTGATAAATATTTACATTTAAATAAGCTTATCCAGCGCGGCGTATCTTATTGGTTTCATCGGCCGTTAAAATATGATTATGTTCATTCGCCACCGTCTGCATAAATTCCAGCGCGCCATTACCGGTAATGCTATCTGCAGAAGCTACTCCATAGGCCCATTCAGCATAATGATAGCCACTTGGCCAGTTGCTGATACACCGCTCCAACATCGGATAAATCACCATTTTCAATCTGCTTACGCCATGCCCTGATTTCAGCTGCCGATACTTTTTGTGCTTCTAACATGCTCTTCTCCCTAAGATAATCAATAAGTTGTACCACTATCAAAAACTAAGCCTTACCAATCTGTTTGCCCAGCAGCTTGCCTTCCCGTGTTACGCGCCAGCTTTCCAGTATCTGCATAACCCTGCCCTCCATTTCCTGCCACCGTGGCAGATACGTCCTGCTATAGCTCATCCGTACCTGAATATGCCAGTCATCGTTATAAAACATATGACCACAAGAATTGATATGCTGAGTAAATTGACAATTGATATAGGTTTTAATATTGCCGGCCTGATCTTTTTTAAGCAAAATATCTTTGGTATTCGCATCCGATTTCCACGGCTCGCTGGTTTTTGGATCAATACCATTATTTGCCTTATACACAGTTAAGCCATACAACGGTTGTTTCTGTTGAATATAGTCAAAATTGGTAACTTCCTTTGCTGATCTAAAGATAATTTGCACATAGGCATTAAAATTCAATGGTTTCGCACCATAGACACCATAGGCACTGACGTCCGCCCAAGGAAATGGTAAATAATTAGGGATAAGGGTCTCATTATCGTGGCGATAATCCTGTTGTGTCTGCCGAAAAGAGGTATAAACATCGCCATCAGTAATACGATATAGAAAGCCAAATGATTCAATCGGCAAATCGTAAGATTCCGGCGGGCGCTGGTATCTGGCTTTGATTTTAGGATCAGCAAAATCGCCCGGATCGCCCATATAGCGTGCCCAGCCATCAATCACTCCTGCAGGAATGCTGATAGAGTAAGTACCGAGTTTGCCAATAGTATCGGCGCGGCCACGGCTATCACGGTTATAGAACAGAGGTGCTTGCTGTGCTGGTTGTTCGCTCACATAATAGTCACAGCCGGCAAGCAGCAACACCTGCCACAGCACCACGATAAGCATAATCTTTTTATATCCAGACTTCATAAGCAGCCCTTTTTCTCTATTTATAAAGATAAATTAACATTTTATTTACATTCAGGAAATGGCTGAATGTTGTTTGGTGTTTAAATTTTCTGTTATTTGATAATTGTTAATGACTAAATAAAATTTGTGAAATAATTATATTGTCAGGATATGTTATATATTATGAATAAATATTTATATATGAATAATATTGGGTTTTGATAATTGGTTATGCATAGATTTGGTTGAGGCATGTTATACGCTAATTGCTATAGGTTGATGTTGGATTCGGCAACGGATGTGATTATTATTTTCTGATACGTGTATATGGATGCGCAGTGCAGGCAGATTTTGATTGGTATGTAATTAAAGGAATTGAATCGATTATAGAAAATGGCGGAAAACAGAAGTTTAAGCGATGTTATGAGTATTACTGCTTGGCTGTTTTGATGTTCATGGTTTGCTTTTTGTTGGATTTATGGGTTTCTGTTTGTGTATTGCAACGCTACCGGTAAGATTTTACTGGTAGCGTTTTGTATGAGATGGCTGGGTTAGCGTGCGCCGAAGCCGGTGAGCATGGTTTTGAGGGTTTTGAAGAATATGAGTATATCAAGTGAGAAGGAAAAATGTTTGATGTAGTAAAAATCATGTTCGATTTTTATCTGGGTTTGTTCGGTGTCGGCAGCGTAGCCCTGAGTAACTTGCGCCCAGCCGGAAATACCGGGTTTGACAATGTGGCGGTAGTCATAAAAGGGAATTTCCTGAATAAACTGGTCGACAAATACTTTTTGCTCGGGACGGGGACCAATCAGGCTCATGTCACCTTTCAGGATGTTCCAGAATTGCGGCAGTTCGTCGATGCGGGTTTTGCGGATGATGTGTCCGATACGGGTGACGCGGGCATCCCCAAGTTGCGCCATGCGGGCACCGTTTTTCTCTGAATCGCTGCACATGCTGCGAAATTTATAAATACAAAATTCTTTGCCGCTGCGTCCTACACGGTTTTGCCGGAACAGGATGTTACCCGGGCTTTCAAGTTTGATGGCAATGGCAGTAATAAGCATTACCGGCAGGGTAACAGGGGCAGACAGCAGGATAAGAACGATGTCGAATACGCGTTTAATCAATACATAGGTTGGTGAAGGCAGTAAAGAACCAAGATCATTTTCATATAGGTGATGAATTTTAACCCGTCCGGTAAGAAATTCTTCTACCTGACGAATATTGTAGACAGGCATGCCATTGAGGGTTTGCCGGGCAAGAAATTTCTGCCAGTGGTTGTCGAGCTCAGGTTCGTGCAGGTCGGCAACAATGCCGTTAATAACAGAGGTCTCAGGCAGGCAGGGGCTGGTTAATTTTATCCAGTTGACATTGGGAAGCTGGTCGGCGTTGCTGGCACGTCCGTAGGGCAGGTATGCGTAGGTTGTTATGAATTTGTTGCGGTAATAGATATAAGAAATACACAGAAACAGGGACAGACAGCCTGCCATGAATAAAAACCATACGGTATAGGGCAGGTTAAAGAATTTGGCCGTCATCCACATGCCGAAAAACCAGAAGAAAGCATGCGGCAGAGCAATCACTGCGGATTTTCTGCCGGGAAAGTTGCTGAATACGGATAAAGATTTGGTTGTCAGAATATGGGCAATACCGGCAAGAATTATGCTGGTGATGAAAGCAGCACGCCCCTGAGCAAAGCCTTTAATAGGCTCCATGATGGCCAGCGGCAGTAGCATTACCAGCAGGGTTCCGAAGAAAAGACGGCTTTTATAGGACAGTAAACTTCGCATAATTGTTTTTTATTTGTTCAGGCGCAAATGTTGGTAGAGGTTGCCCAGCAGGCTGGTGGGCAGCAGACGGCTGCTGCCGCGCAGGGCAAAACAGCTTAGTGCCGGCAGCAATGGCTGGCTTTTGAGGCGGTGTTTTAGACGCAGCAGCTGCCATTCGCTGCGAAGGTAGCGCAGCCCGCGCCGGCGGGCATGCATGTTGTGGCCGGCACGGGCATACACGAGGGTTTCCGGCAGGTTTGCTGCCTGATAGCCGGCCGCCAGCAGGCGCAGCCACAAGTTGTAATCTTCCATCCACTGGTGATGCTGATAGCCGCCTACTGCCTGTACCGCACTTTTGCGGTAGGCCGCAGCCATGTGATTAATCGGGTTGCGCCACTGAGCATAATGGCGGATGGCACTGTCTGTAAGAGGTACCTGCCTGACTGTGCCGCTTAGTTCCGGGGTTGTGCTGAATTCAGCTATCTGCCCGCTGAACAGGGCGATATCGGGGTTTTCCAGGATATATGCACACTGGTATTCAAACCGTCCGGGTGCGCAGATGTCGTCAGTATCCATGCGCATGATCCATTCATGCCGGCAATGTTCCAGTCCGGCATTAAGGGCATGTCCGAGACCGACGTGTTGCGGCAGGGGGACGATTTTCAGAGGCAGCCGGGTCTGATAGCTGTTCAGTACGCTATGCAGTTCAGTACCTACGGCACCATCCAGTACCATGATGATTTCGTCGGCCTGTATGCTCTGCGTGCACAGGCTTTCCAGACAGGCGCTGAGCCAGTCGGGATGTTCCTGTGCATATAAGGAAAGCAGAACGGAAAAAGGGCGCGTTTTCATGGTTGTGGCAGTGATGGATGCCTATGCTAATAGTTTGTCAAGATTTGTTTATTATATCGCAACAATGCAGGCAGGTGCCTCCCGGATGACAGCGGGCGCAAGTTTATGCTGTTACATCAAAGATAGTTGCTGATTTTTTTACATTTATATCTATTTATACTGTGATGATGGCTGCTGGCTGTTTTGCTCAAATGAGGCCGGATCGGGCAGGTAGTGCTCGTAAAATGCACTTTGAGCAGCGTGCAGTTGTGCCAGTTCGGTGCTGTTGTTGCTGGTGCAGGTATCGTTGAGACAGACAAAACGGATTTCCGGGTGGCGATGCAGATAATGGATAGCGTTATTCAGTTCGGTGATGTTGCTGATGTTACGTACGAAGCCGTCGTTATGTTTTTGGGGTATGAATGCACCGCTGGCGAGTTGCCAGTAGCGATTGAGGTAGATGGTGAGGTCGTTACCGGCGCGGAAGCGGTTTGCGGTGCTGGCAAGTATTTCCGGTTCGAAGTGCTGATAAACCTGTTGCAGGGTACTGCGGGTGTAAGGCTGGGGCAGATGCCAGTGAGCAAACCAGAAATAATGGCGGTAAAGGTATTTGAGCAGGAAATTGCTGAATTTTTCACGCAAACTGTAGCTATGGGCAAATAATTGCTGTTTATTCAGTGAGGCCGGCTGATACAGGCGGTTAATCAGGGCAATATTGTTATTCAGTGCATCTACCCAGCTGTTGCGGCCGCGCAGACGGCGAAACAGGCTGCCGCGCTTTAGCCAGCCATGACAGAGAAAGTCTACCGGCAGCCCTTGCTGAAACAGCCGCTCACGCGGGGCAGGACGCAGAATGACGGTGTCGTCGTTAAGATAAACAAATTGTTCACTCAGGCCTTTAAGGTTAACCAGATTCATTTCGATAGCTGAGGAATTGAATACTGGCAGATTCTGCGGGCGGATAAACAGTTGCCGGTGGCTGACAATTTCGATTTTCGGATGGCTGGTTTTCAGCCATGGCGGCTGCTGATCGGCGGTTATCAGGTAAATTTTGTGATACCATGGGCAGTTTTTTTCAATGGAGCGCAGCACATAACGCAGGGTGCCGAAATCCTGATAACGGTTATTACTGGTCGCGTCACTGTGTCCCTGATGCTGTGGCTGATAGTGGTTTTTTGCAGCCAGCCAGTCCGGATCGCTGTTGTCTACCCATGGCAGAACAAAATCAATCGGGGTATTGTCAGTACTGGTGTTCATCGGTTTTTCCGTTTGAGCAGCACTATCAGTTTCTGGCTGTTACGGGCGCCAAGTGTAGTACGCAGAGTGTTCAGGATTCTGCGTTTGAGCCGGTTGACGCCTTTACTGTCATTAAGCCATGTACCGTCGTAGTGATGAATGCAGACAGTATTAGCAGTACGGTTCAGTTCATGGGTATAGGCATTTTTGGCCATGAAGTAATCACTTGGATAAACGCAGACATAGCCGGGAATTTCCTGCCGCTGATCGTTAAGGATAATTCCATGCTTTTGGTATATTTGTTTAAATAACTGGTTGATGGTAATAAGCTTCTGCGGGTTGAATTCAAGATTCTGATACTGTTGCCAGATATCCTGCATAAGAATGCTTCCGGCTTCACAACCCATTACGCCAGCCTGAGGGTTACAGGTAAGCTCGCGGGTATAGGGATTCATACCTTGTTCGAAACCGGTGAAGCAGTGATGGTGCAGAAACGGGTCGAATGAGGCAATCATCTGTACATCGGTATCCAGATAGATGCCGCCATGCTGATAAAGTGCCTGAATACGGCAGACATCGGCTACAAAGGCATATTTTCCGGCAGCATAGGCTGAACGGGTGTAAGCATTAGCCTGATAGTCAAAATTGTGTTCGTTCCACAGCTGAATCTGGTAATCGGGCAGAAACTGGCGCCAGCTGGCAATATATTGTCGGGTGGCGGCAGGCAGTGGCTGAGGTCCGAACCAGCAATAGTGAATCAGTTTGGGTATCATTGGGCAGGCCGGCGATAAATCAGAATTAACAGGATGCCAAAGGGTATGGCGGTGCTCAGACCGGTAATAAAGCCAAGTTTAATCCAATCGATAAAGGTATGTACACTGATGCTGTTTACCGGATGCCAGCCAATAGTGAGGATAATGGCGATGGTAGCAAAAACTGTCAGCCACAGCAGATAGGCACGGGTGCAGGGCAGGGACAGAATGTGTCTGCTGGTGTAATGCACCATTTCACTGCTGCGGTAAAGAAATGATATCAATGCCGCAAGCAAAATGCCGGCACTGCCCCATATCTGTATAAAGCATACTGAGCAGGTAATGTTCAGAGCAGCTTCGATCAGTGCCTGTGGTTTGGTGTCTTTGTAGCGACCAGCTGCCATGATCATGGTCATACTCGGAATACGGCTGTTTTCAATAATGCCCACCAGTAAAAACAGGGCAGCCAGCACGGGCTGATGGTAGTTGGCATCGGTCATATTACGGGTATAAAGCTGAATAAAGGGTGCCAGCAACAGGCCGGTGCATGTATAGACCCAGCCCAGAAAGCACATAAAGAGACGATTATAGCGGCAGAAATTCTGACGGGTACGCTGAATATCTGTGGTAAGGCTATGACCGAAAATAGCCTGCATGCCTTGTGACAGTGATTGCAAGGCCATTTTGATGGCGCCGAAAATCAACGCATAAACGGCGTAGATGCTGGCGTCTTTCAGTGACAGGAAAAAAGTAATCAGTACCAGTGGTGAGCTGAATATCAGCAGGCCGGTTAGCTGATGGGTAAGGGCATCCCATGTTTGTTGCAGCTTATACGCGTTATGTTTGTCGTAATGCTGGTTCAGATTGTGATAGTGGTGTTTTACATAGTGACGGTACAACAGAAATTTACTCGCCTGTATCAGGGTAGAGATAAACTGAACAGTCAGAATACTATAGCCGTTACGGATCAGCCAGTAGCATACGACGATGTTAACGAAGATGCTGCCAGCCTGAATGGCGGAAATGATATAGGTTTTCTGGTCGGCAGTAAGTAAGGCACGGTAGCTGCCGAAAAAGAAAAAATCCAGAATATTCACGGCACCCATTATCAGTACCATGTAAAAGGTAAGGCTGGCACTGATTTCGGTGTGGGTAAGCCAGGCAAACAGGATAGCCAGTATCAGTAATGCGACGGCAAACAGCCAGCCGGAGATGCGGTAAAAGTGATGGGCGGCTGCAAGAATGCGGTTACGCAGCTGGTTATCCTGTGCAGTCAGCGCCTGATAAAGGGCTACGACGGCAGCTGCACCGATGCCAGCCTCTAGTAAAGTCAGGTAGGCAATAAACTGTTTGATAGAGGCCAGCATACCGTTGGTTGCTGAACCATAGGTTACAACAATTAACGGCGGCAGGATAAATCCGCCCAGTGCAGTTATCAGTTGCAGCAGCAGATTAGCGGATATGTTTTTCAGGATAACTGCACGGGTACTCATGAATATTTAAGCGGATAGGTGCCGGCTTAATGACATTTACCACTACGCTGCATCCGGCCGTAACGACCGGTAATGGCGTTGATGTCCTGCATAGCTGAGTTGTCTACACCACTGAATACAACGCGCATTTTGGCAATGCTGGTAGCGGAACTGCCGGATGACTGGCTGTCACTGTCGCTGCTACCGCCCAATGTGGTGATAAAGGCGTCACTGAATCCCTGCATTTTGGCACGCGCCATCAGGCCTTCTGCATCTTCCCGGCGGTTAAATACGCCAAGGCTGACTTTACCCTGATTAACACCGTAGTCAAATCCCTGTTCCTGCAGACGGGCACGTATACTGCTGTCATTACCGGAAGAGAGGGCAACCATGTAGCGGGTAGGAGCAGCTGTCTGACGGGTTTTGACCGGAGCGCTGACCTGTTCTATAAAGCGGCTGGTGGTAAACGGCCAGTGAGTAAGCAGGCCTTTGATACGATGAAAATCGTCTTCCGGCAGGGTAACAGTGGCAGTACAGGTATTGGCCGGAGCAGCAGGCTGTTTGTCAGTGTTGTCGGAAGCAGTAGTAGTAGCGGCAGTAGTTGTTTTGGGCGCAGCAGTAGTCTCTGTTTTGCTGGCAGCTTTAGCCGCTGTTGTATTGCTGCCGGCAACAGTTTCAGTTTCTGTTGCCTGCCGCACACTGATGTCAGGACTGGCGGGTGCAACAGCTTCTGTTTCAGGGCTGGCCGCACTGGCTGCAGCAGGTGCACCAGAATTACTATGTACCAGTTTCCCTGCTATCATGCTGCCGAAAACAATGATATTGAGTGCTACCAAAATTGCAAACAGCCATTTCATGCGTATTCAACCCAGTTTAGTAAACCGTAAATCACTAAATTATCCACAATTTCAATGCGGTTGTCTAAGACAAATGTATTAGGGAGTGCCTGAGCCACTTTATTGGCACCACCGCCGGTAATAATAATGTCGACAGGTTTGCCGGCACCGATTTTCTGTTGCAGGCGCGCATGCATCAGCACAATAGCCCCGCAGACTGCGTCCATAATGCCGCTGGCCATGGCATTCGGGGTGGTGGTGGCAAAAGCGTATGGTTTGCCCAGCGGCCGGTTAAGGTTAGCAGTGCGCCGCGATAATGCCTCTTTCATTAAATAAAAACCCGGCAGGATACTGCCACCAAGATAATGGTTGGTGTCGGTAAGGGCATCTACTGTGACAGCTGTACCACAGCTGACTACAACACAGGCCTGACGGCTGTAGCGCCGGCTGCCGATGAGATTAAACCAGCGGTCGGCACCATGTTCGGCCGGATTGCGGTAATGATTAGAGATGCCGAGTGCTTCCGGCATGGAAGGCAGCCACTGTACGGGCAGTGGCAGAATACCAGCGATTTGCTGCTGGCGGGCTTCTCCGCAGACAGCACAGCCGATAATGCGCTGTACGCCGGCCCCTTGTCTGGTCCAGTCCTGTATCAGTGGCTTCAGGTCGTAGTAGGCTGCTTTGCCATAAGCCAGTATGCAGCCGTTTTCTACCCATGCCCATTTGAGTTTGCTGTTGCCGGCATCCAGTAACAGATAGCGTTTTCTGTTATTGGCTTGTACCTGATTCTGTGCAGTCCCCGGGCGCAGGCTGATTTCACCGGTGACGAAACTGCGTTCTCCGTCGGCAGTTTGCAGCAATAAAGCCCCCGATGCTGCAATCCCGTTAACGGTACCTTCGGCAATGGTCTTGCCGTTGGCCAAGAGATGGACTATTTGTCCCTGATCCCGATGCAGCTGGTTGTAATCATTAAGAAACGATTCTAGCCCGGTCTGGTCAAACAGAGGCAGATATTGTGCCAGTTTGGCCAGAACACCCTGAAAAATCTGTGTTACCTGTGCATGTGGCAGAAGAGACAGAATAGCTGCGGCTGTGCCTACCTGATCGGGCAGACTGAAATTGATGCCGATACCGATAACAGCAGTGGTCTGATTCTGTTGCGCTATGGTTTCAATCAGGATGCCGCCAAGTTTGTTTTTATCCAGCATCAGATCATTCGGCCATTTAATTTGTGCCGTTACACCGAGTTCGCGTAAAGTTTGTGCGACAGCCAGCGCTACTACCAGCGCCAGACCGCCAAGCTCTGCCTGAGGCCGCTTAAATGACCAGCTCAGGCTGAACATAAGGCAGTCACCGATACGGTTTTGCCATGATTTGCCCTGACGTCCGCGTCCGGCAGTCTGCTCATAAGCCAGACAGATTTGCGGCGCTGTATTTACCGGTGCATAGCGCAATTGCTCCAGCAGGACGCTGTTGGTCGATGTGGTCTGCTCCAGCAGCTGCGGATTAAACCCGTACTGACGGGCACTGGTATTGAAGATGTGTTCCGGTATTAATGCCAGAGTTTTAGTTAGCTGCCAGACACCATTGCGCTGACGCAGCAGATTCTGGATATGGGCAGGCATATCCTGCCATGCTGCATTGAGCTGCGGTATTTTTTTATTCAGAATGCCTGCCAGTGTCTGGACTTCATGTGCCAGACCATCGGCAAGCAAGGCCAGTAACGGCCAAAACGGTGTGTTCATAAAATGGCATCACCAAGGGTGTCATTGGTTACAACAGGTTAAATTCAATTTGCTGTGTCTGACGGCTGCGCCGGATGCAGACAGGCTGTTAAAACGGCCGTGCAGTCACAACCGTTGTTAATATTATCGCATGGTTCGGTAAATGTATTTGGCTGTGCAGGTTTATTCGACCACAATTTTGGGGAAACGCCGGCTATAGTCTTTACCCTGATCTGCCAGTGCCTGCACCAGCTGCCATGCAGCCTGTTCATACAAGCCGGCTATTTGCGGCTGCTGCTCTGCCAGTATGCCGGCGGTACCGTTATCCATGGCCTCACGTACAGCCATTGTTAACGGTAGCTGACCCAGCAGGGGAACACCGAGTTTATCAGCAAGCTGTTTACCGCCATTCTGTCCGAAAATAGATTCGGTATGGCCGCAGTTAGAGCAGATATGCACCGACATGTTTTCAAGTACGCCGAAAATGGGAATATTGACTTTCTGGAACATATTGACTGCTTTGCGCGCATCAATCAGTGCTATATCCTGCGGTGTGGTCACTACAACCGCACCGGTAACCGGAATTTTCTGTGCCAGTGTCAGCTGGATATCGCCTGTACCGGGGGGTAAGTCGATAATCAGATAATCGACATCATCCCACTGGCTCTGAAACAGAAGCTGCTGTAAAGCCTGACTAACCATCGGGCCGCGCCAGATAACTGCCTGATCAGTATCAACCAGAAAACCAACGGACATCACCTGAATTTCACCGGCAGCCATGACCGGAATCAGCTTATCTTGATGCTGACGCGGTTCAAGGCCGGCGACACCGAGCATGGTAGGCTGGCTGGGGCCGTAAATATCAGCATCAAGGACGCCGACACGAGCACCCATGCGGCTCAGGGCAATTGCCAGATTAGCACTGGTAGTCGATTTGCCCACACCGCCTTTACCTGAGGCAACCGCAATAATATTTTTGACGCCGGCAATGGTTTGCACACCGGGCTGCACTTTATGTTTGCCTATCGCCAGTTGTACCTGAACAAATAATGGTGTGTCACCGAATTCAGTGGTAATGGCCTGATCAATACGCTGTTGCAGTTCGTCAATCAGATGGGCAACCGGATAGGGAAAAGTAAGATCCAGATGAATGCCGTCACTGGCGACGGTAACATTACTCAGGGCTTTTTCACTGCCCAGTGTACGGTTACTGTCCGGAATAGATATTGTGTTAAGTAAGGCGGTAATGGATTGTGTGTTCATACAAATTAAGTCCGCAACTGTATTTCCGGCGCATATTTTACCCTATTTGGTCTGCAGCCAGTATTTGCTTAAGACGGTAGTGAATAATCAGGTTGGTGGCTGGGTGTTTTCAGATTCAGCAGAGCTGCCGGAGCCAGCTTTGCTGTGCTGCTGCCGGCTGCGGATCCAGAGTAAACGCAGACACAGAGGGGCAGGATAAAGTAACAGTATGGAAACGATGAGGTAATGCAGATTATGCCAGTCTATAACCAGCTGTCCATGTGCAAGTGACCATAATGCCCATGACCATTGCCACCATGCAGGTAAACTAAATGCCAGTACAATCAGCAGCGCAGCTGTTCTGAGCAATGTCAGAGGCCATATCTGCTGTTGCTGTACTGCGCGGTTTAACTGTAGCAGTGTACGAAAAGCCAGGCTGAGAATGAATACCATACCGCCGTTGGCGATTACCTGTAACCAGCTAAAGGCAATGTCTGGTGATACCGGTAAACTGTTGCGTGGTACTGGCGTCTGTTCCATTGAAATACTGGCAACAATATTCAG
Source organism: Snodgrassella sp. ESL0304 (assembly GCF_013344995.1). Taxonomy (NCBI): domain Bacteria; kingdom Pseudomonadati; phylum Pseudomonadota; class Betaproteobacteria; order Neisseriales; family Neisseriaceae; genus Snodgrassella; species Snodgrassella sp. ESL0304. The sequence goes on along the minus strand of NZ_JAAEDR010000017.1, from coordinate 201,129 downwards.
TATGAAACTGTAAATCAGATCCAGCCATAACAGTAATAGTGGCCAGGTACGTTTCAAACGTTGAAACATTGTTATGCAGCCGTGGAAATCAATAATACGACAGTGTAACCACTGGCACTGGTCACTGTAAATGGCTGGTAGCCGGATATTTTTGCTAATAAATGCTGAAACTGCTATATAAAAAATAATTAATAATTGCAAAATCGGGCAAATATTGATGGCGGAATAATGAAGCGCTAGTGTGAGGCACTGCGAAATGCCCGGTATTCATTTTCAGGTAATCATTAGTTATCTGTTTATCTGTGGTTTGCTTACCAGCCAGAAATAATGGTCAGTCATGTATAAGCAAACTGAACATGATATCGGGCAAATATGTTTCAAATTCATTCTGAATAATACAATTTTGTTGTTATTTAATTTATTATGCATTTAGTTCTCTTGTTTGTCTGACCGGTTTTAATCTGTGCATATCTCTGATATCGGTAATATTATATCTTTGAAAAATAATAATTTTTATTTGCATTTTTTATGCAATTTGAATGAAAATTACTTGTATTCAATTATAAAAAATTTAATCTATTTGAATAATTGTAAAGATTATCTATCAGCATTATTTATCTTTTTAAGTTAGAATAAACACTCAAATTTTGCTAATTTGAAATTTTACTGAATATTTTTATTTATTTTCTGACCTTTAATTAAGGTCTTTTTTTATTTTATGCGTTTGAGAAAAAACACAATGACAAGACATTTGCCAGTTGTGATGAAAATAAGTGCGGTGTTAATCAGTACTGCGGTAGTTGTTTCTCCTGTATATGCTTCAGGATATCATTTGGGATTACAGTCGGTAACAGCTGTTGGAACCGGTAATGCAGCTGCTGCTGAAGCGGCCGATGCGGCAACAATTGTCAATAATCCTGCCGGATTGACGTATCTGGATGGCACCCAGCTTGATACTAATCTGTTTGTGATTAAGCCCGATATTAAATACAGTAATGCCCGTGGGACATTTTCAGACGGTGCGGCTGTACAGGGACCTGAGCATGGCAATATTGCCAATACTGCGCAATTGGTGCCGCAGCTGTATTTTTCCCATCGCCTGAACGACAGATGGGGTATGGGACTTGGGGTATATATTCCGTATGCGGCCAGAACCAATGACAGTTCTGATTCAGTATTGCGCTATAACGTAAATAAAACCAACGTAAAGGCATTGAATATTAATCCGGCTGTTGCCTATAAAATTAATGACAGACATTCACTGGGTGTGGGGCTGATTGCGCAATACCTGCATGCAGAAGTACAGAAATATGCGGATTTTACGCCGGTAGGCAGTGCACAGTCGGGAATACCGCAATCTGTATTACATCAGAAAGCTCCGGGCGCATTTGATGCACGCGCAACAGTCAAGGGTAATGACTGGGGCTATGGTTTTAATGCCGGCTGGTTATGGGACATTAATGATGATGTCCGGGTAGGTGTGAGCTATCGTTCGAAGATTAATCAGCATTTGCACGGTACTGCGCGCTGGAAACCTATGGGCAAATTTGCAGAAAACTATGCCCCGCTGTTTGAGCAGTTTGGCTTTAAGGCTCTGGAAGGTGCACAGGTACAGATTACTACGCCGGAAGTAGTATCTGTACACGGTATGTGGAAGGTCAATCCGCAGTGGAATGTTTTCAGCAATGTGAGCTGGACGCGTTCTTCACGTCTGCATGCTCTGGATATTAAATTTGAGAATGATAAGGCAATTGATCCGGTACATGGTGCTACTTCGAATACCACTCATATTGCCACAAACTGGCGTGATACTTATGCGGTTGGCTTGGGTGCTTCCTATCAGCAGAATCCGCATTTGCAGTGGCGTTTCGGCGTGAATTATGACCAGTCGCCAGTACGCAGTGCTTCTTCGCGTCTGTCTACTATTCCTGATGGTAACCGCTGGCTGTTTGGTGCCGGATTTAAGTATGATGTGGATAAAAAGAATACGGTAGCGGTATCGTATGCTTATCTGCATATTCAGCATACACATATGAATCAGCAGGATGAAGGAACACATGTATCAAGCAATGTGCGCGGTGAAGCTGATTATCGTTCGAATGCGCATATTGCCGGTGTTTCGTATACTTACCGGTTCTGAAATCTGTCCGGATGGCTGCTTGATGTCATTGTTTGATTATTGTTTTTTTAAGCCATTGAGATTAATAAACTTTAACTAGAATATTGACATAAATTACAGATACTTTTCTTTGTTGTGTACTAATCTGTCGTATGATGGTTCAGCTGTTCCATTTTGGATAAAGCATTGTTAAACAAGGAGATGTATTATGAAGCATCAAGAAGGTTTACAAGATCCAAGAACCAAGTACTACCATCAGGATTTTTCTAAACAGCATCAGCCTGCACCAGGCTTGCAGAGCAGAATGGATCCGGTGCCGGATTGCGGTGAAAGAAGCTATGAAGGTCATGGTCGTTTGCACGGCCGTAAAATTCTGGTAACTGGTGCCGATTCAGGTATTGGTCGTGCTGCTGCTATCGCTTATGCACGCGAAGGTGCCGATCTGGCCATTAATTATTTGCCAGCTGAAGAAGAGGATGCCAAACAGGTTGCTGCTCTGGCACAGGAAGCCGGCCGTAAGGTGGTGTGCATACCCGGTGATTTGAGTGACGAGCATTTTTGCAAACAGCTGGTTGAAAAAGCTCATACTGAGCTGGGCGGCCTTGATGGTTTGACTTTAGTGGCTGGTAAACAGACTGCGGTAGAGCGTTTCTGTGATATCAGCACTGAACAGTTGAAAAAGACTTTTGAAGTGAATATTTTTTCCCTGTTCTGGGTGATTCAGGCTGCTATGCCGCACTTGCCAGCCGGTGCCACTATTGTGACGACCAGCTCTGTACAGGCATATCAGCCTAGCCCGAATCTGGTCGACTATGCCACTACTAAAGCCGGAATTGTGGCTTTTACTCAGGCGTTGGCTAAACAGGTTGCCGCCAAAGGTATCCGGGTTAATTCTGTGGCTCCCGGCCCAATCTGGACTGCACTGGAAATTACCGGTGGTCAGCCTCCTGAAGCTATTCCGAAATTCGGTCAGAGTGAATCAGTACTTGGTCGTGCCGGACAGCCTGCCGAACTAGCATCTACCTATGTTTTCTTAATGTCTGAAGAATCCAGCTATGTGACAGCACAGGTATACGGAGTAACTGGTGGTATTGTGCTGTAAGCCAGTACTTTAAAGCGTAATCTGTATTAATCCGTACCGAAATTTTTTTCCGCTCTGATTGTTTATCAGCCGGAGAGCTTAAATTCCGGTACGGATTTTTGTTAATTACAGACGGATTTTCTGCGTTCTTCTGACCAGCCAGTATTTATTTGACAGGCTGTAGTCATGATTTTCAAAAATCGTCCGGTATGATTCTTGTATTCTGGGCAGGAGTGTTATCCCGTATCTGTAAATGATTACTTATTGACTGTATAAGCATTGTATTAAATAAATTGCTTCAGTATTGAAATTCCGGACATTGCCTCTCTTTCAGGCAAACTATTTTATTCTCATAATTTTGATACTAAGCAGTATTTATCTTATTGGTATATTCTGCTCCGATAATAAATACGAATAGTTATGTTTTACGCGGATAACTAACTGATAAAATTATGGGTATGTTGCTGTAAAAATAAAAATAAATAGTGAAAATAAGTTAAATTATATAAATATTTTATAAATTAAATGGCTATTTCAGGTTATTTTCAACAGTTTAACAGATGGTGAGAACCATTATTGTTATAAGGCAGTGTTTTTATTTAATATTTTGTTAAATAAAGAATATTTTATCAAATTATTATGAAAATTAGTCTTATTTAGATTAAAAATAGTTATTTAATTTAATGTTATGATAACCCTAAATGGTTGTATTGCTGATTGGGCATAATTTATTGCTTTGTTAATACAGCTGTTTAGAGGGGAGTCGGGTTGCGGGCTAGTAATAGTCTGCAACCCAAGACAAAAAAGATATTATTTTAGAATATTTTTCCCCGTATAAATGACTGCGCGATGTCAGTGCATCGCCTAATCTGCTGATGATACCGGCGACGATAAATTAATAAACAAAATTCTATGAATGACGTTCAGGCTATGACGGCAAATGAGTCAGGGCGGTTTGTTGACGACTGTTTAGTGATTGAGCATGCCTGTCTGGACGGATTAGCAGAAGAGTTTTGAGTAAAAAGGAAACAGACATGGAAGGCAAAAAAGTTGTACTGGATTGTTTAAACCGGTTACTGGCAGGAGAGCTGGCCGCACGTGACCAGTATTTTGCGCATTCACGCATGTATGAAGATATGGGCTATATGAAGCTTTTTCAGCGTATAGACCATGAGATGCAGGAAGAAACCGATCATGCTCACCAGTTTATTCACCGTATTCTGATGCTCAATGGCAAACCGGAAATGGTACCGGATGCAATTAATGTCGGTACTGATGTGATTAGTATGCTTGAAAATGATCTGGCAACAGAGCTTTGTGTACGCCAGAATCTGAAAGATGCAATTAAGCTGTGTGAGCAGGAACAGGACTATGTCACCCGGCAGTTTCTGGTGACACAGCTGAAAGATACTGAAGAAGACCATGCCCACTGGCTGGAGCAACAGTTACGCCAGATTGAAATAATGGGTTTGCCGAATTATCTGCAAAGCCAGCTGTAAGGAGAAAGATATGCAGGGTGATCGTCTGGCCTTACAGGTATTGAATAAAAATCTGGGTCTGCTGCTGGTATCTATCAATCAGTATTTTTTACATGCACGGATATTACGTAACTGGGGTTTTGCCGAACTGGGTGAGGCATTATACAAACATTCGATTCGCGATATGAAAAGTGCGGATGCACTGATTGAACGTATTCTGCTGCTGGAAGGACTGCCAAATTTACAGGAATACGGCAAAATTCTGGTTGGCGAAAATATCATCGAAATTCTGCAATGTGACCAGCAGGCAGAACAGGCAAAACATGTGGCACTGGCTGATGCCATTGCAGTATGTGAAAACCAGTTGGATTTTGTGTCCCGTGATTTGCTTGAACAGCAAAAAGCAGTAAATGAAGAGTATCTGGACTGGCTGGGAACACAGCTAGACCTGATTGAAGAAGTTGGTCTGGCTAATTATGCCCAGACCGCAGCGCAGGCAGACTGATACTTGCCTGAATGAAAAAACAACACGTTTGCGAACGTGTTGTTTTTTCAGCCAGAGAAATGATTAACTTTTAAGCAGCAGCTTCACTGACAACAGGTTGGTTATCCGTCTGGTTAAACCATGCCAGTTGCTCCCGCAACTGTACTACTTCACCGATAACCATCAGAGCCGGTGTATCAGCCTGCTGAGCCAGATCGGCCAGCTGATGCAACCTGCCGGTTAAGACACTCTGGCTGGACAGCGTACCATGAGAGATAATCGCAACCGGTGTATCGGCAGCACGTCCGTGGTTAATGAGTTGTCTGCTGATTTCAGCCGCTTTCAGCGTACCCATGTAAATAACCAGTGTCTGCCGGTTACGGGCGAGTGTCTGCCAGCCATAAGGCTGGTCGGCCAGCTGCTGATGGCCGGTAATAAATAATACACTCTGAGCATAATCACGATGGGTTAGCGGAATACCGGCATAGGCAGTTGCTCCCAGACCGGCACTGATACCCGGAATAATCCGAAACGGAATCTCAGCAGCCTGCAATATGGCACATTCTTCTCCGCCACGACCGAATATAAACGGATCACCGCCTTTCAGACGCACAACGCGTTTTCCCTGCTGCGCCCACTGTACCAGTAATTCATTGGTTTGCTGTTGCTGTACCTGATGGTGTCCGCAACGTTTGCCTACACTGATTTTTAATGCATCACGCCTGACCAGATCCAGTACTTCTGCTGAAACCAGTGCATCATATAACACCACATCTGCTGTCTGTATCGCCTGTAAAGCATGCAGGGTCAGCAGGCCGGCATCGCCCGGGCCGGCTCCGACCAGAGTAACTTCGCCCTGTGGCAAAGGCTGATGCTGTGTCAGTTGTTGTTGCAGCAGTGTTTCTGCTGCTGATTCATTGCCACGGGCAATATACTGGTTAAAACGGCTGTGTTCAAACAGATATTCCCAGAAACGCCTGCGTTCGCTCATGTTGTGCAGCGTGGCTTTGACTCGTTTACGCCAGCGTCCGGCTATCGCCGCTGCCCGACCGATAGAAAAGGGCAGTAATAATTCGATTTGCTGACGAATCAGCCGTGCCAGCACAGGTGCATGACCGCCGCTGCTTACCGCTACCTGTATCGGATTGCGGTCAATCAGTGCCGGGACAATAAATGAGCAGCAATCAGGCTGGTCTACGCTGTTGCAGAAAGTAGCTGCTGCTTCGGCTGCCTGAAAAATACGCCGGTTAAGCGCATGATCGCTGGTTGCGGCAATCACCAGAAAAATACCGTTTAATAAATCAGGGCTGAATTCGGTACTTATATGTTCAGCCTGTTGCCGGTCAAACCATTCTTTAAATCTGGCTGTAGTCTGCTGTGCGACGACCAGCAAATGCGCACCAGCTTCTAACAAAGCACTGGCTTTGCGTTCGGCCACGTGGCCGCCACCCACCAGTAATACCTTACGCTGGTGTAGTTGGGTAAAAATCGGGTAGTGATTCATGCTGACTTGTCGTTGTTGTTTATACGCTATCTTATAAGCGTCGGTGCCCGGATGAAAAAGAAGGAATTTTTCTAACCAAAGCGTTGGCAGTTATATCTGTAACAGCAGCATCAGTGACCGGAAATTTGGTTATAAAGAAAGAAATTTTTATTCTTTCCTCCATGCCGGCTGCACTTGTTACTATTTGTGCTATTCAGACAGTAATCCGGTTAAACAATTACTGTCATTAATAATTTGTGCATTCAGGATAGTGATAACCATGTTGCGTCCCCGTTTGTGGACTCCTCCGCATGATGCGGCTGCCACCGGCCGCCTGCCGGCTCTGACGGCCGAGCTGACAACACGCTTGCAGCAGATTGCACAGCAGCATCACCATGTTAAATTTGCTTCCAGTCTGGCGGTTGAAGACATGGTCATTACTGATGTGATTGCCCGCGAACAGCTGCCTATTGAAGTATTTACGCTTAATACTGGTGCATTGAACAGTGAAACACTGAGCTTGCTAGGGGCTGTGCGTCAGCACTGGGGTATTCATATTGCGGAATACCGGCCAGATGAACACGCTGTAAATGCATATATCGCCACTCACGGCAAACTGGCTTTTTATGACAGTGTTGCACTGAGGCGTGAGTGCTGTCATATCCGCAAAATCGAACCGCTTGGCCGTGCCCTGAGTCAGGCCGATGCCTGGATAACCGGACAAAGGCGTGAGCAGTCGGCAACACGTACGGCTCTGGCTCTGGCAGAGCAGGATCAGGTGCACGGCATGGCTAAATATAACCCTCTGGCCGAATGGCTGGAAACTGAAATATGGGCATATGCCCGGCAGCAGCAGTTACCGGTTAATGCCCTTTATCAGCAAGGTTATCCCAGTATCGGCTGTGAGCCCTGTACCCGCCCTGTAAAAGCAGGCGAAGACATTCGTGCCGGACGCTGGTGGTGGGAAAGTCAGGACAGTAAAGAATGTGGTTTACATAAATAAGCTGAAATCAACTCAGGGTTGCAGACAGAATGGTCTGTGCCCGTAACGGGAATATCATGAATATTCAAGACAAACATCTGGACTGGCTGGAAGCTGAATCTATTTATATTATCCGCGAAGTAGTGGCCGAAGCACGCAATCCGGCATTACTGTTTTCCGGTGGCAAGGATTCAGTGGTGCTGCTGTCTCTGGCTGTAAAGGCTTTTCAGATTCCGGGGCACAGCCTGCAACTGCCATTGACACTGGTGCATATAGATACCGGACACAACTATCCGGAAGTTATTGCTTTCCGTGATGAAGTCGTACGCCGCCTTGGTGCACGTCTGGTTGTCGGCAGCGTAGAAGAGTCGATCCGCCGCGGCAGTGTTACTCTGCGCCGGGCTACTGATTCACGGAATGCCGCACAGGCCGTCACTCTGCTGGAAACAATTGAAGCCAATGGTTTTGATGCATTAATGGGCGGCGCCAGACGGGATGAGGAAAAAGCCCGGGCTAAAGAACGGATTTTTTCTTTTCGGGATGAATTTGGTCAGTGGGATCCGAAAAACCAGCGTCCCGAATTATGGGATTTGTACAATACACGTCTGCATCCGGGTGAAAATATGCGGGTTTTTCCGATTTCCAACTGGACAGAACTGGATATCTGGCAATATATCGCGCGTGAACAGCTTGCTTTGCCGGAGATTTACTATGCACATCAGCGAGAAGTCGTTGAGCGCAACGATATGCTGGTACCGGTAACAGAGCTGACACCGAAAAAAGAAGGTGAAGTCAGTATTGTGCGCAGTGTGCGTTTCCGGACTGTCGGCGATATTTCCTGCACCTGTCCGGTAGCCAGCACAGCCAGTACAGCAGCAGAAATTATTGCTGAAACCGCACAAACCACGATTTCCGAACGTAATGCTACCCGTATGGATGATCAGGTATCGGAAGCGGCGATGGAAGAGCGTAAGAAAGCAGGTTATTTCTGATGACAGAAAAACAAACGGTATTACCGGCCAGAATATTTATTGTGCATGGTTTTCAGAGCAGTCCGCAGGATAACTGGTTCGACTGGCTGGCTGCACAGATCCGGCCAACCGGTGCAGAAGTAACCGTACCGCTTATGCCTCAGCCGGATTATCCGCAGGCAGCGCAATGGCAGCAGACACTGGATAAGCTTATCGGGCAGCCGGATGAACAGACTTTTCTGATTGGTCATAGTCTTGGCGTTATTACATTGCTGCAATTTCTCAGCCGGCATAAACCTGCACGGCTGGGCGGTCTGATTCTGGTTGCTGGCTTTGCCGCACACCTGCCCAAGCTACAAATACTGGATGGTTATATCGATGCCAGTCAGCCGGATTTTGCAGTATTGCAGCAAATCAGTATGCCGGTTCACAGCATTATTTCAACTAATGACCAATATGTTCCCGAAGCAGCCAGTAACCATATTGCCCATGCCTTGCATAGCAGTATTCAGTATATCCCTGATGGCGGCCATCTGATGGCAGAAGACGGCTTCAGAAAACTGGAACCTGCCCGGGACAGCCTGCAACAGATGCTGGCACAGGCGGCAACCTTAAAAAAGTGAGACACCGATGAGTACTGATTCTGTATTGCGTTTTATTACTGCCGGCAGCGTAGATGATGGTAAATCCACGCTGATAGGACGACTGCTGTTTGACAGTCAGTCCTTACTGGCTGATCAGGTTGCTTCGCTGTATCACGGCAAGCACAAACGTACCGCCGACGGCATTCCTGATTTTGCTCAGCTAACTGACGGACTTGCCGCTGAGCGTGAACAGGGTATTACTATAGATGTAGCCTATCGTTATTTTGCCACGCCGGCGCGTAAATTTATTATTGCTGATACGCCGGGACATGAGCAGTACACACGCAATATGGTTACAGGTGCATCTACTGCTGATGCAGCCATTATTCTTATAGATGCCACCCGGCTGGATTACACTGAACATACACCAGCCTTACTGCCGCAAACCCGCCGCCATAGCGCGATTCTGAAACTGCTGGGTACGCCGCATATCATTGTGGCAGTAAACAAACTGGATTTACTGGATTACAGTGAAGAAAAATTTAATGCCATTAAGCGTGCCTATGCTGAACTGGCTATTGCTCTGGATTTACACAATATCAGCTACGTACCCATATCAGCTTTGAATGGTGACAATATAGTGACTGCCAGTGCGCATATGCCATGGTATCAGGGACAGCCTCTGTTGCCTTTGCTGGAAAGCCTGCCCGCTGCCAATCGCAGCAGCCAGTTACTGTCTGCTCCTGCATTATTCCCTGTTCAGCGGGTTGCCCGGCTGGATGGCAGCAGCGCAGATGATTTTCGCGGTTATCAGGGACGTCTGGAACAAGGTACCCTGAAAGTGGGCGACCGTATACGTATTGAACCGGCAGGGCAGACCAGTGCCATAGCGGCCATTTATACGCCTGATGGTCAGGTGGAGCAGGCACAGTCAGGAGCTGTGCTGACTGTGGTACTAGCAGATGATGTTGATGTATCTCGGGGCGACAGTCTGGTGGCAGCAGATAGTGCATTACAGCCAGTGAAAACCATCAGTGCTTCCGTGTGCTGGTTCGACAGCAAACCCTTAAACTCAGCCCGCCGCTACTGGTTCAAGCATACTACTCAGACGGTATACGCCAAAATCAGACAGGTTGATTATCTGCTGGATGTTCAAAGCCTGAACCATCGCGAAGACAGCGACAGCCTGCAGCTAAACGATATTGGCCGTGTACAGCTTAGTATTCAGAAACCCGTGGTAGCAACGACTTATGAGGATAATCCCGCTGCCGGAGCCTTTATTCTGATTGATGAAGCCACCAACCATACTGTTGCAGCCGGTATGATTGTTTCTGTTGCTTAAAACCGCATTCAATAATAGTTAATCTATTGAAAATAAGCAGACAGAATTAATATTCTGTCTGTCTGGTACCAGCCTGATACTCAGGCTGGTATTGTTTTGGCATATATTAACTTGTAGATAATATTTATTAAATTTATTCGTCGTTTCAAATTATTTATCCGGCAAAATTCAGATATATTTAATATCTAATAGGTAAATATCTGATGCTTTGAATGCAAACATACAATGTCAGAATAAGATTTATATCAAACTTTTGTGTAAAAAATATGTAAAAATGACGTTAAACTGAAAGTTTAAAAAGTCAAATTGTTAATGTAATATGATATTAATTAAAGTTTATGATGAATTATCATATTAATATTATTGGATAATTTATATAGGGTAAATAATATTAACTTTTTTTGGATAAATTTCCATATTTTATATATTAAAAATGATTATTCGTATAAACAAAACATAACACGATTTACGTTAACATCATTCTGTATTTGAGTCAGGAGATAACTGATGTTAAGCGATCGGATTAAACAGGCGCGCAAGCATGTGGCTCTGTCACAGCAACAGGTGGCTGATAGAATGGGGGTTTCTAAAACTGCCGTATTTAAATGGGAGAATGGTCATTACGAACCGAAAAATCTGGATATACTGGCCAATATACTGGGTGTCAGTTTATCCTGGTTACGTGAAGGCCGTGGTAGCCCTTTTCCGGCAACAACCACAACATTGGCTGCAGAAGTAAATATTATTGCAGAAAATCAGGATCAAACGCTTGTTCCATTTTATTCTTCAATAGAACAGGCCGGCAGTGTGCAGTCAAACCAACTGCATATTCAGCACGGTAAAGGAATCAGTTTAAGAACTGAGCTTCTGGAGCGTAAAAAAATCAATCCGCAAATGGTGGTGTGCTTTTCGGTAAATGATAATAGTATGGAACCTATTATTCCTTACGGTACTATTTTTGCAGTAGATTTAAACCGCACCAATATTATTGATGGTAATTTATATCTGATTAAACAAAATCACCAGTATCGCATCAGGAAACTATATTCAATGCCCTACGAAGAAGTACGTTTGCATGCTTTTAATACAAAGGAATATAGTGATGTCTGTATACCAGCTAATCACATTATTATCATTGGTCGGATATTTTATTACGCTGTAGAGTTGTAATTGGTGTCATTATCATGTTATTTTTTAATTAAGCTGGATACTTTTAATTCAGTAAATTGTTTACTAATGCTCTGCTGGTTTCAAGGGAAACAGATCTGACTGTTTTCAAATAAGTATTACTTAGTCTGAAACTGGCATTATCGCTTTTTAATCTTAATATAGTTATTATTGAATTTTCTATTTAACCATTGCATGTTTTCAATTGTACTAAACTACATCCTGAGATATTACTTTTTTTGTGCCAGTAAAGTGGTAAATCGCAGTTTTATTCGATTACCATCACTATCGGTTTTATGCAGTTCACCAACATCTTCATTGTATTTCAGAATATTCCAGTCCTGATAATAATTACGCAATTCATTCTCTTTAAAAGTAAACGAAAACCCGACTGTACAAGGGAAATCGTCAGTGGACATCGCACTGACAATTAAATTATATCCCCCCGGTTTTGTTATCATTTGCATATTACGAATAATATCGGGAATTCTGTCTGCCTGTAGAAACATCATTACCACTGTTGAAATAATTAAATCGTAATTACCTGTTAAATCAGCCTGATTTATATCATATACAGATGCGTTGATATGGGATAAATGTTCATTAGCAATAATGCTTTGTAAATTATTAATACTCACCTCTGATTTATCAACGGAATCAACATCAAAACCCAGTTGCTGTAAATAGAGTGAGTTACGACCGGAACCACAACCTAAATCCAAAACTTTCCCTGCCGAAAAGAACTGACTAACTGCCAGTACTTCAGAGTGCGTTCTGGTCATTTGATATTTTTTCTGAGTGTAATCTTCCGGCAGACAATAAAAAGCCAGCTGGCATTGCAAATCATCCGATACCTGAGCTATCCGGTGCCATTGCTGCGGTAAAATCAAAGGTGGTTGCTGCTGAGTATTGAAAACATGCTCAGAAATGATGTCTCCCTGTTCAGTTAATATATCGAAATTCACATAACCTTTAATAATATTTAATTTTGCCCAGGTACCTGTTTGCGTATTATGCTGTTCACGAAACTGTTTCGGTAAGGTTTGTGCATTCCAGACGGGCAACGTTTTATAGCAAATTAAATTTTTCATCACATCACTATTAATAAAATAACTTATTGATACCATAGTATATGGCTTTTTTTATTAGTTAAAGAGATGACTCAAAATTAATTTAATTTGCTATTGTTACCTTACAGATAACATAGCATCTTTATCTTTAAAATAACCCGTATTTATATTCCGAATATCAAGAATAAATCTTCCTTTGATCATAAAAATAGATATTTATTCAATTTACCTTTAATGCAAAATTTTATGATGCCTCTAGCCTGGTATTCGCAAGGCCATAATTTATTCTATTTTAGAATGGCGATAACATTAAGAGAAAAAGGCAGATTATAAATACAATAAATGAATATTTGACATAGTTCTTACGAGTAGTAATTCGAAACCACTTTTTATAACTAACTATATCAATAATCAATAAAGTCTATAAATAAAGATCAATATTTTGGTTTTTAGTCAGGTATAAAATAGAATTTGCCAGCGTAAAGATATTATTCAAAATTAAATATAATTATGTTAAATTCACGAAAATATCAATATAACTGGCAAAAAATATACATAAAATTATATTTATAGACCTAATATACCAAAATTTGTAATGAATAATGAATATAAATAAATAAAAAAAATGGTATATGATAATCTGTTACAATTTATGCATAAATTCATATAGTTTTGTATTTATCCATAGAAACGAGGTTGATTTATGTTACAGCCTACTAATGCCAAAAATCACCAGAAAATTGTTCTGGTCGGCGCCGGTGCAGTTGGTTCCACTTTTGCCTATGCTGCTACCCTGCAAGGTATCGGTCAGGAACTGGTTATCGTCGATGTTGCCCGTGATAAAGCACATGGTGATGCTAAAGATATTGCTGATGCATTACTGTTTACTTATCCGAAAAACATTTACGCCGGTGATTACAGTGATGCTGCTGATGCTGATATCGTAGTCATTACTGCCGGTGCTGCTCAAAAACCCGGTGAATCACGTCTGGATTTGGTTAATCGTAATCTGCATATCATTAAAAGCATTGTCACTCATATAGTAGAGTCTGGCTTTAACGGTATCTTTCTGGTGGCTTCGAATCCGGTTGACATTCTGACTTATGCTACATGGAAAATTTCCGGTTTTCCGGCAGAACGGGTAATCGGTTCCGGTACATCTTTGGATTCCGCCCGTTTGTGTAAATATGTAGGGTATTTACTGAATGTCGATCCGCGCACAGTAAGCGGATATATTCTGGGTGAACACGGAGACACCGAGTTTCCGGCCTGGTCTCACCTGAGTGTAGGCGGGCTGACCATAGAAGAATGGATTAAAGGTGACCCGCGCTTTACCGAAGCAGATCTGGATATTATTGCTGATCGTGTGGTCAATGCCGCTTACGATATTATTCGCCTTAAAGGTGCTACTTACTATGGTGTCGGTGCTGCTCTGGCACGTATCTGCCGCGCATTATTGGATGATGAAAATACCATTTTACCTGTTTCTGCTTATTTGAACGGTCAGTATGGCGTTAATGATATGTATATTGGTACACCGGCAGTGTTAGACCGGCACGGCATACGTCAGGTAATTGAAATTCCACTGAATGAAAAAGAGCAAGGTTTAATGCGTGCTTCAGCCAGCCATCTGGATGAAGTAATGCGTAAATCTTTTCCGGAAATCGGTATTAACCGCTAATCCGGACAGTCTGGAGGCAAGCCAGACCATCCGATTCAAGGCAATCCGAAGGGTTGCCTTTTTATATATTCTTACTGCTTCTATCTAAATAAGCGTCATTTCTTTCTCAAAAAACTTTGTGCTTGCTAGTATGGCTGACTATCTATTGCAGTCTGAAAATTACATTAATCATAACTTTATCGAGCACAAGCCATGAGCATACCCATTTCCCCTGAATTGCTGCAATCGCTTGCCAGCCTTTCACCAACACAACTTGCCTGGCTGTCCGGCTATGCATGGGCAAACAGTCAGCAGCAAAATACGGTTTCTCCGGCAGCGTTGCCGGTATCCGGTGTTGCAGAACCGGTTGCATCACGCAAAGTACTGGTTTTATCCGCTTCACAAACCGGTAACGCACGTCGTGTAGCAGAAAGTCTGCAACTGAAACTTGAAGCTGCCGGTATTAATGCAGTTTTAATCGCCAGCGGCGACTATAAAATCAAGCAGCTCTCCAGTGAAGATATTCTTTTGCTGGTAACTTCAACACAGGGCGAAGGCGAACCTCCGGAAGAAGCTTTACCACTATATAAATATCTGTTTGGTAAAAAAGCACCGGCTCTTAATCAGCTTCACTTTGCGGTACTGGGACTGGGAGACAGCAGTTATCCGCAATTTTGTCAGTGTGCTAAGGATTTTGATAATCAACTGGCTCATCTGGGTGGGCAGCGCCTTGCTGAACGGACTGACTGTGATGTCGACTATCAGAGTAGTGCCGCAGCATGGCAGGATAAAATTATTGCTCTTATCAGTGAGCTGAATAACACTAATAGCGCAAGCATAAGTAATGAGGTTCAGCAAAGTGTAGTCGCTGCACAAACTGCGGTATTTACCAAAGCAACACCATTTAGTGCCACCTTAAGTTTGCGCCAGCGGATCACCACACCTGAAGCCAACAAAGATGTCGAACACATCGAAATCGATTTAACCGGTTCCGGTATCCGTTATCAGCCCGGGGATGCTTTGGGCGTGTTTTATCAGAATGCAGCCACACTGGTAGAAGAAATTCTGCAGCATACTCAGGTAGACAGGGATGCACTGGTTCGACTGGCTGATGGACGTGAAATAAGTATTGGAGAAGCGTTACAGAATGAGCTGGATATTACTCAGAATACACCTGCTCTGGTACAAAACTATGCCCGGCAGATACAAAATGCCGAACTGGATGAAATCGTGGCTGACAGTACAGCCTTGAAACAGTTTATTGCCACCACTCCGCCAGTTAGTGTGCTGGCAGCCTATCCGCATATAATTGATGCACAGGCATTACATGATTTATTTCGTCCGCTTACACCGCGCCTGTATTCAATTGCTTCAAGTCAGGATGAAGTTGGCGAGGAAGTTCATCTGACCGTGGGTGTGGTGCGTTTTATTCAGCGTGAACGGCAATATACAGGGGGTGCGTCCGGTTTTCTCGGTGAACGTTTGCCGGAAGGTGAAGCAGTACGCGTATTTATTGAAGAAAATCACCGTTTCCGCTTACCTGAAAATGGTAATACCCCCATTATCATGATTGGTGCCGGTACAGGTATTGCACCGTTTCGCGCATTCATGCAACAGCGTGATGCCAATGGTGACGCAGGTGAAAACTGGCTGTTTTTCGGTAATCAGAAATTTACTGATGATTTTCTTTATCAAGCCGAATGGCTGCAATACCGCAAAAGCGGTTTACTGACACGTTACGATTTTGCCTGGAGCCGTCAGGAAAACGAAAAGGTTTATGTACAGCATAAATTGCGGGAACGCGCACAGGATATCTGGGAATGGTTACAGCGCGGAGCGCATATTTATGTTTGCGGTGATGCCGGCAAAATGGCTCGTGACGTTGAGCAGGCACTGCTGGATATTGTTACTGAGCAGGGTAAACTCAGCTCTGAAGATGCTGATGAATATCTGAGTGAGCTGCGTCAGCAGCAACGCTATCAGCGTGACGTATACTAACAGCCAGCCTGATTCTTAAAACCGGATTCACAGATACTGTAAAAAAACATTAATATCAGGTTATGTTTACTACTGATTGTTAATATTTTTATGCTTTTTTCATACCAAATGTTTGGCTGGATGCTGGGATTATTAATACTGTGCTGGGCAGTATTTCGAACCAAGCTGTTTGCATTTATGGATAATCCCGGTGGCCGGCGGATAGAGCGACTGGATGGTCTGCGCTTTATATTAGCTTTCAGTGTAGCCATGCATCATTATGTTTACAGCTATTATTATTTGCACGGCCAGCCATGGACACCGGCCGTATTTGTCCATAATCTGCTCAATCTGCGTCTTGGTGCATTCGCTGTTACTTTGTTTTTCATGCTTTCAGGTTATCTGTTTGCGCATTCTGGCCCCGTTTCGTGGATACAGTTTTATCAGAAGCGTCTGCTGCGCATTGCACCGGTATTTTGTTTGTCTTCTGCCTGCTGTATATTACTTGCACTGTATTTTCAAAGGTATACACTGGTCACGCGTGATATGCTGCTTAATCTGTATTACTGGTTTGATGCCGGTATTACTGGCATTAAACCAGGATTATTCGGTATGCAGGACGCCCGATTGATTAATGCAGGTGTATACTGGACGCTATACTGGGAATGGGCATTTTATTTTTCCCTGCCACTGATATGTATTCTGCGCCCGAAAACCGGTTTACTGCCTCTGGCAATAATCGTAATATTTATTGCCGTTTATCTGATTGCCCCATTTAATCAGCAAAAAGCTTACTTTATTGCCTGTTTTGCCATAGGCGCACTGGCCAGAATATTGTCAGAAACTGTACAGATATCTAAAAAATTCTGTGATATCGGTATCGTGCTGTTACTGGTACTGATTTTTTGTATTACTAATGGTAACTATAACATTAATTTTTTACCACTGTTTGCAATGCTGTTTGGTCTGATTGCGCTCGGTGGCGATATATTCGGGCTGTTACGGCTAAAAGCTTTTATACGGCTCGGTGATGCCAGCTACAGTATTTATTTATTACATGGTATTGGCTGGTTCTGTATGAATAAAATTATTCAAATAAATGAAATTCATCTGGAGAAAACAGGCTATACCTTGCTTGCTACCGTGGTATTTATTACCTTAATGCTGATATGTACATTAAGCTATCTTTTTATTGAGCAACCCTTTATGAAATTAAGTCAGCAAAAGCGGTATACCTAAAATAAAGTAGTGTTTTGTTTTGAATTTATTTAGTCAAAAAGCATTTATTATTCATATATATAAAGAACATTAGAAATAAAAAGTTTAATTTTGAACAAATTTTATATGTTAAAATTGGTTTATTATAAAAAATATTTAAAAAACAAATCTTAATTTGAAGAATTATAAATGCTAATTCAATATAAATTCATTTTATGGATGTTTGGGCTGATATTGCTTATAGGACTATTATTTGGTTCAAGACTTTTTAGTTTTATGGATGAGAACAGTCAAGTTAACAGAGTAAAGCATTTAGACGGATTAAGATTCTTTTTAGCATTTATAGTTGCACTATTTCACTATCTTCTTTGTTATTTCTATTTTCATGGACAGGCGTGGTCAGATGAAATAAATCGTCCTAACTATCCAATTGTTATGAATATGGGTGGTCTTGGGGTGGCCATATTTTTTATGATTTCCGGTTATCTGTTTGCCTGTACACAGCCTACTTCATGGATAATGTTTTATCAGAAGCGTTTTTTTCGCATTGCACCTGTTTTTTATCTTTCATCTATATTCTGCATTATTTTTGCTTTTTTTATCCAGAAAAATAATATTAATACTGATCAATTATTCAATACTTTTTATTATTGGTTTGATGCAGGTATTACCGGTAATAAACCGCCTTTATTTGGTTTGGAAAATTCTAATTTGATCAATGCTGGAGTCACATGGACATTATTCTGGGAGTGGGGATTTTATTTTTCGTTACCCGTTATTTGTATATTACGCAATAAAATAGGTTTATTAAAATTAAGTTTAACAATATTAGTTATCTGTACATATTTTATTTCTCAATATAATCAAAATTATGCAGTATATATTGCATATTTTGCTATTGGAGCTTTGGCAAGAAAATTACCTGAAAAAATTCAAATACCCAAATACATTTGTGATATTGGAATAATATTAACAGTCGTATTTATGCTTGCAGTTGCAGATAGAATTTACAATATTGTTTATTTGCCGGTAATGGCTTTGCTATTTATCTTCATCACTATGGGTGGTGATCTTTTTGGCTTATTAAAACTGAGAGGATTCGTACGTCTGGGAGATGCCAGCTATAGTATTTATCTACTTCATGGTTTAGCCTGGTATGGTATGAATAAATATATTGCCGTACAAAATCTTGTTTTGAATCGCACACAATACACATTAGTATCTACAGCAGTATTGTTGATTTTATTGACTATCTGTACCCTGACTTTTCAGTATATTGAAAAACCATTTATTGCTTTAGGCCGGCGTAAATTTTCATGGCTGAAAGAATAAACGTTCAAACAAATTTTTCTATAGTGCGACAAATGGTTGTATCACTTTCAGAAAACTAATGCTTAGTACAGATACAGATAATTCAGGATTTAAATACCACCATAATTTCTACCCGGAACAATTCAGTGATCCGGGCAGTATGGTTAATGCGTTACATTGCTTACTTTGCAAATAGTTATTTATCCGGCTGATTCTGAGTATCAGTATTCTGCAAAGTTTCATGAATATGCTGTTCTGCACTTTGGGCATCATACGGGGGGTCAGTGGCATCATTGTTGCGCGGGTCAAGCTCGGCGGTCATCGGACCAACATTGCCGGATACCGGCACATAAACACTGCGTTCTGAAACAGGGACAGCCGGCTGCATATACGCATATACTGCCAGAATGGTTGCGATAATCGCATATACACTATAGAAGCCGAAATGATTGAACAGCTGCATAACTGAACCCAGAATCAGTGGTGCCACCAGTGAGCCCAAACCATAAACAAACAGCAGACAGCGATTTACTTCCACTGTATTCATATTGGCAGGTAAAACATCATTGGCGCGTGCCAGCCCCAGTGCATACATCGGAAAGCCGCTACAACCGATAGCCAGTGCAATCACGCACTGAGCCCAGATATTACCCGGCAACACCAATAACAACAGCATGCCACTGATTGCTGCTACCGCAGCCACACAGGCACAGCCGAAAATAGTACGCGGGCGCCCGAATTTATTTGACAGCCAGGCAATAAATAATTGGATGGTAAACCCTCCAATCATTGCAGAACCCAGAAACAGAGATACTTCAGGCAGACTGTAGCCCAGTTTCAGCATAAATACCGAGCCCATGGTGAAAAAGCCATTAATAAAAATCCCTGCCATAAAACAGGCTATCCATGCCAGTGGGACGATAGAAAAGACATGCGGCAGGCTGATACGTTCACGTTTAGGAATTTCCGGTTGCTGCATACGGGTCAGCCCTACCGGTAACGTGGCGGCAATCACCAGAATAGCAGCCAGTGTAAAAATGTTATTACTGGTCATATTCAGGCTTAGCAGCAGAACGCTGGTTGCTGACGACATGTAATATACTACTTCGTACAGAGCCAGAATCTTGGCACGGTTCTGAGGAACGCTGCGTGCTGTAAACCAGCTTTCCACTACCATTAATAAGCTGTAGTGACAAAAACCCAGTACTGCACGCAAAATCCCCCACATCCACAACTGTTCTACCATCAGATGGGCGAGAGCGGCAATAGCAAACAATGCACCAAATACGCTGAAGCTGCGGATATGTCCTACGCGTGAAATAATCCGGTGAGATACAATAGCAGAAATCGTACCACCAATAAAAAAGGCAGCATTCAGCACACCGATGGTAATATTACTGACTCCCATTTGAGTCGGCTTTACCCCGGCAGAATTCAGAATAAGCCCGTAACCGGAAAATAGAAAAAAAATAGAACCATATAAAGACAAAAATTGGCGCGTGTGCATGCTGATACCGATAATTAAACAATAGCCAAGCCTGACATAAAACTACTGTTAATGTAAAGTCTGTTACTGAGCGGACAAATAATTAAATTATATCTACATTGATTATTCAGGTTTTGCAAAATACTCCTTCTGAGTTGATGTAACCTGAGATTTAACAGTATTTAGTAGTGATTATTCGGCATGAAATTTTCTCTGGTGATGTAAGAGAAAAAACCAAAATTTTCACTTTATCTAAATAAATTTTATTCAGATAAAGAGATTAAACACAATTAGCAGTACAAATTGCAGGTATAAAACTGTCTGTATATTTTAAATCTGTTTATATTTCAGGCTAAGGATTGAGAATATTCAATCTGCCCCATCTGGTATTGTTTATCCCATCATTCCCTTTGGGATTAATTATTAAACGTGATAGTAACTAGCATTAATCCTAAAAGACCAGTTATCCGATCTTATTCATTATAGTTATTCATATTTAAATTATTTAATAATCAGTGCTAAGACAAATCTTCAAGACGCGGAGAAATGATAAGCAGATAAATGATAAAGCGTAAAGATTGGTCGTCCAGATCATGCTCCTGTTTGTACAAAACATCATTGAACACATAGGAACATGATTTTACCTTGCCACTGGATCCAGCTGGCCATGACGTTTTATGTACGGATTCACATACTTTATTACGCTCGAAGTCGCTAAGCACAAAATCAGGATCAAATGCCTGACTAACAAGCTGAATAGATTGCTGACATTTATTCATATCGGCTGATTTATTATTCGAGGATTGGTCACAGTTAAGTTTAAGTTGTGTTATCAACTCATCCCAGCTGTTTCTATGCATTGTGAGGTTGATATGAGGTGCAAGGTCATATTCAGATAGAGACTCCTCGCTTTTTTTAATAGGTTTCAGATTATATCGATGTTGTATATTTAAAGTATTGAATTTTTCTATAAAATCAGATGCTTTAACTTGATAGATGGGTGGGTAGGTAGTACACAGATAGTGCTAATGCTGAGTAAGAGATTAGCTGACAGATAATGAAAATAGTAGCTATAAAGATTTTTTGCATTTGGCTATCTCTGGTTTGAAAAAGTAAGCATTCAATAGTTATCTAGGAGCTGACGCTGCCGGATAATATAAAATGCAAAGATGGGTTAACTGATATAGATATTATGCTATTTATCTGAAAAAATAAAATGATATAAATCAAATTCGAAGATTTTGACTGGTCATATTTATCAATCCAGTCGGAACAAATATCTGGTAGTTATATGAATTATTTGCATACCAGTATGTCTTATATTGCTAAATGCTCATTCTGAGTTGATGTATCTTAATATTCAGATATATAAGAAGATTGTCTGTATGTAGAAATGGTAAAGCGTAATTAATAACATAGCTGACATAGTATTGAACAAGTTTTAAGGACATCAGATCTGATTCAGATTCTGTGGGGTAATCTGATCTATCCTCACTAAACGGAAAAATGCTAAAGCGTAAAGATTGGTCGTCCAGATCATGCTCCTGTGTATAACGAACTTTAGTGGACTCATATGAACATAATTTTACCATGCCACTGGATCCAGCTGTCCATGACGTTTTATGTTCGGATTCACATACTTTATTACGCTCGAAGTCGCTAAGCACAAAATCAGGATCAAATGCCTGACTAACAAGCTGAATAGATTGCTGGCATTTATTCATATCGGCTGATTTATTATTCGCGAATCGGTCACAGGCAAGTTTAAATCCTGATACCAACTCAAGCTCGCTCTTTATTGTGAGATAAATATTAGGTGTAAGGATATAAGTGATTTCATATAGAAATCCAGACTCCTTGGGTTTTTTAATAGGTTTCAGATTATATCGATATTGTTTATTTAAAGTATTAAATTTTTCTACAAAATCAGAAATTTTGACTTTATGAATGGGTAGTGGGGGTAGCTCAGATAGTGCTAATGCTGAGTAAGAGATTAGCTGACAGATAATGAAAATAGTAGCTATAAAGATTTTTTGCATTTGGCTATCTCTGGGTTTAAAAAGTAAGAATTCAATAGTTATCCGGCATTAGGCGTTACTGGAGAATATAAGAATGTAAATATCTGTTTTATTTTATAGATATTATGTTATTTCTATAAAAAATAGAATGATATAAATCAAAATTTAAGAATTTTGACTGGTGATATTATCAATCCAATCGGGATAAATATCAGGCCATAACCTTGTACCTGTTTAGATAATTTCTGCGCCTATTTAGTGGTAATTTTATCGGTAAGGCACTATTCAGATGTGCGGACATGCAGGCTATAGTAGTAAAAATCCATACAGACGTATTCAGTTCACTGCAGATGGTTTATTAACAGACTTAACCGGTTAGTAATAGTAAGCTTGATATGATATAAAATTTTTTAAACTGATTGATGCTGATAACAAAAATAGTCAATCGGATACTGGTGAGTATCGAGTGGTGTAAGGTTATCCTGCGCAAAGAATACCGGCAATAGTGCTATTGCCTGCCCCTTTTCAACAAGATTTAACAGCTGGCTGAGCGAATCAATGGTAATAATATTAGTCAGCTGCGGATATATTGCTAAAGTTTTGGCACGTAAGGGACAATCTGCATCGTTGTTAATCAAGACAGGTAAATGCTGATGAGGAGTAATTTCGGAACTTTTTAAAAAGGCAACACGTAAATATCCGTTTTCTGTTAAATCATAATCTTTATGCTTAAATTCTTTAAAAGTAATAACCTTATCATAATTGTGCTGATTAATTTCATTTTCTATTTCGCAGGTTTTTTTAATAACAATATCTGTTGATTCTATTTGATATTCAGTCTTTTCAATAACAATAAACTGAAACAGAAGTTCTGAAATTAATAATAAAGGTTTAACAGATTTAAATGATAATTTTATTTGTGTAAATTTTTCCAGTGTTGAATTGCTAAAAGCATAAAACTGATGGCCTTGTGCTGTTGGTTTCATTCCATCAAAACTACGGATAAAAAGCGTTGCCCGTAATTCATGTTCCATCTTTTTCAGATGTGCGGTCAGATTAGATTGTGAATAGCCTAAAATTTTTGCTGCTTTATTAAGACTTTTAACGTCATAAACTGTTTTAAAAATCAATAATCCTTTGAAATCCATATGTTGTATATGCCTATCATTTTTTCTGATAACTCAATCGCAGATTAGAATTATTCAAAATTTAATTAAATTTATAAACTGAATTACATCGTTTAAAGCGGGAATTCAGTATGCAGGCTATGCAATATAAAATTAGTTTACCAGCCGATTATGATATGAATATTATCAAAGATCGTATTCAAGATAATGGTTTTAAAACAGATGGCTTTGAAGATTTATTATTTAAGGTTTATATAATTGCTGATAAAAAGAGTGGCAACACAGGCAATGGATATTGTCCTCTTTATCTTTGGAAACAAACCAAAGGAATGAACAAATTTATTTTCGAGGGCTATTTTGACAATATTATTAATTCTTTTGGCTGGCAAAAAATCAATATTGGTATTACAGCAGAAGTGGAATTGACAAATGATTTCTCACAAAGCCGGTATGTATTAGAAGAAAATTTTTCTATAGCAGAACAAGTACGGTTAAGAGATTTTTCTTTTCAAAGTGCTGAGTATAAAAATAAAACTGGTAAAGTGATTATTTATAATCCTGATAAATGGCGTTATGCCGCATTTACTTTTTTTAAAGACAAACCAGCCATAAATAATCAGAATCTGTATCAGATTCTCCATCTTTCGCTTGATGCAGGGCATGGTCAAAAATAAATTAATCAGATTGTTCAATGAATGATAACAATAGATAACTAACTTGTTTTTACTTTATGTTTTTCTTTGATATCCGGTGCCATAGAAATGCTGAAAAATCAATGAGTACAAGAGAGCCGGAAAAACGGTTACAACTGTGTGAATAACAATTATGCTGAGGGGCACATCAGACAACCGATAAGCCGGGTTCTGTCTCGGACAGTCATTCATCTGGGCGGCACATTACTGTGCCGCTCTAGCAACCTACCCGAATGCTCGGCGAGCAGCGTCAGTGCATTCTGTTTGGTCTTGCTCCGAATGGGGTTTAGCCTGCTACACGTTGTTACCAACGGCACGGTGCGCTCTTACCGCACCATTTCACCCTTACCTGTGCTGTGGTTTCCCACAGCCATCGGCGGTTATGCTTTCTGTTCCACTTTCCGTCGCCTCACGACGCCCGGCTGTTAGCCGGCATTCTGCTCTGTGGAGCCCGGACTTTCCTCCATGCATGTATATTATGCACAGCGACTGTCTGGTATGCTGATGTGCCTGCAGGATTCTAACACAAACCACTGAAAGCTGATTTATATTTCAGATTATGTATAATGATTTGTCTTATTATTTTTCTGGCTGCCGTATTTGCTGGTACAGCCGCTATGGCTCATCTATGCAGAAAGCCCGCGCAATATGTTACTGAACCGATTTTTCAGCTGGTTTGAAAACCGCATTGATACTTATCCGGATATGCTTCCGCAACCGCCGAAAAAAGGTGTGTTACCGTTTATCTGGAGTTGTCTGGAAGGAGCACGCCTCTGGCTGCTGTTGATGGTTGTCATGACCATAGGTACCGGTATTCTGGAGGCTCTGGTATTTCGCTTCCTTGGTACGGTAATCGACTGGCTTGGCGCTTATTCACCAGACAGGTTATGGCCGGAAAAAGGACATGAACTGCTGCTGATGGCTGCTGTGCTGATATTCAGTATTATTTGGTCATTTCTTTCTTCCAATGTACAGTTTCAGACTCTTCAGGGCGCCTTTCCGATGCGCTTGCGTTGGAATTTCCACCGCCTGATGCTCGGGCAGAGTATGGGTTTTTATCAGGATGAATTTGCAGGAAGGGTTTCTGCCAAGGTAATGCAAACCGCGCTTGCAGTACGTGATACGGTAATGTCTGTGGCCAATATGCTGGTTTATGTACTGGTTTATTTTGTTACCAGCGGGGTAATACTTGCCGGTATGGACAGCTGGTTATTGCTGCCTTTTATTCTGTGGATAGTGCTGTTTGTCATGGTACTCAGATTTCTGATTCCTAGGCTGTCTGAAACTGCTCAGAGGCAGGCAGATGCCCGCAGTCTGATGACCGGTCGTATTACTGATGCCTACACCAATATTGCTACGGTGAAGCTGTTTTCACACAGTGCGCGTGAAGCCGCCTATGCCAAAGCATCAATGCAGGAATTTCTGGTAACCGTGAATGCGCAGATGCGTCTGGCAACCCTGCTGGATAGTCTGAGCACCATGATTAATACTTTACTGGTAGTCGGTTCTGCCGGTCTGGGTATCTGGCTGTGGACGCAGGGGCAGGTGGGTGTCGGTGCTATTGCTACGGCGACAGCCATGGCCTCACGGATTAATGGTCTTTCACGCTGGGTAATGTGGGAAAGTGCGCGTTTGTTTGAAAATATCGGTACGGTTGAAGATGGTATGAATATACTATCCCGTCCGCATGCTATTGTTGATAAACCTAAAGCACTGGCGTTAACAGTTAATCAGGGTGCGATTGATTTTGAGCATGTAAACTTTTCTTACAGTGAGGATAAACCGCTGCTGCGCGATTTTAACCTGCATATCCGCGCGGGTGAAAAAGTGGGTCTGGTCGGACGCAGCGGCGCCGGTAAAACCACACTGACCAATCTGCTGCTGCGTTTTTATGATGTACAGGGCGGGCGTATTCTGATTGACGGGCAGGATATCCGCGATGTAACACAGGACAGTCTGCGTGCAGCACTGGGGCTGGTGACACAGGATACTTCTCTGCTGCACCGTTCGGTACGTGACAATATAGTTTACGGGCGTCCGGATGCCTCTGATGAAGAAATGATACGGGCAGCACAGCAGGCAGCAGCGGATGGTTTCATCCCGTCACTGGAAGACTCTAAAGCAAGACATGGATATGATGCACATGTGGGTGAGCGCGGTGTGAAGCTGTCTGGCGGACAGCGCCAGCGGATTGCCATAGCCCGTGTAATTCTGAAAGATGCGCCGATTCTGCTGCTGGATGAAGCCACCAGTGCTCTGGATTCAGAAGTAGAGGCCGCCATTCAGGAAAATCTTACCCGGTTAATGCAGGGTAAAACGGTTGTGGCAATTGCTCACCGGCTGTCAACGATTGCCGCGATGGATCGGCTGATTGTGATGGATAAAGGGCAGATAGTCGAGCAGGGCACACATAGTGAACTGCTGGCGAAAAATGGTGTTTATGCTATGCTGTGGCAACGGCAGAGCGGTGGTTTTTTGCCTGAAGCCTGATATACATCAGATATGTTAAAAATCTTTCCGTTAATATATAACTGTTCTAAAATGGTTTGTATTAATTAGGAATAAGTCACTACATAATAAAGGGAGAAGCAGTATGGGTATTAATACACATACCGACCTCGTTCACACATTACAGGGAATTGTCGGGCATGAATATACTCTGACTGATCCCGCACGTACTCTGCCTTACCGTCAGGGTATTCGTTTCGGAGTTGGTGATGCGCTGGCTGTTGTGATACCGGGTACACTGGTGGAGCAGTGGCGGGTATTAAAAGCCTGTGTTGAAGCGGATGTGATAGTCATCACTCAGTCTGCCAATACTGGTCTGACAGGTGGTTCGACACCGGATGGTAATGATTATGATCGCCCGATTGTCATTGTCAGCACACGCCGGCTGGATGGTATTCAGGTGATTGAAAATGGTGAACAGGTAGTCTGTTTGCCCGGCAGCACACTGTTCCGTCTGGAAAAAGAGCTGAAACAATATCAGCGTGGTCCGCATTCGGTTATCGGTTCATCCTGTATTGGTGCCTCCGTGATGGGCGGAGTATGTAACAATTCAGGCGGTGCGCTGATTCAGCGCGGTCCGGCCTACACTCAGATGGCAGTGTTTGCTCAACTGGATGAAAACGGTCAGTTGCATCTGGTAAATCATCTTGGTATCGAACTGGGCGATGAACCGGAAACTATTTTACAGAATCTGCAAAATCATAAATACAGCGATCAGGATATCAAACATGATGCCGGTATGGGACATGACCACGAATACCGCAACCATGTACGCGAAATAGATGCAGATACGCCGGCACGTTTTAATGCCGATCCGGCACGGCATTATGAAGCTTCCGGCAGCGCCGGACGTCTGATGGTCTTTGCTGTTCGTCTGGATACTTTCCCGCTGGAGAAAAAATCTGCGGTTTTCTATATCGGCAGTAATGATACCCACGAGCTGGATGATATTCGCCGCCATATTCTCAGCAAGTTTAAAAATCTGCCGGTTTCCGGTGAGTACATGCACCGTGAGGCTTTTGATATTGCTGCGGCATATGGTAAAGATACTTTTGTTGCCATCCAGAAATTCGGTACGGATGCCATGCCGCGTCTGTTTGCCTTTAAGAATTTTGTTGATCGTATCATGGCGAAAATTCCGTTTTTTCCGAAGAATTTTTCTGACCATTTTGCGGTATTTATGTGTAAATTTCTGCCGCAGCATTTACCTCAGTCCATTCGTGATTACCGCGACCGTTACGAACACCATCTGATTCTGAAAATGGCTGATGACGGTATTGAGGAAGCAGAAGCATTTCTGAATACTTTTTTCCAGCAGAAAACCGGTAGTTATTTCCGCTGTAATGAAAAAGAGGCCGAAGCGGCAATGCTGCATCGTTTTGCCGCAGCCGGCGCAGCCACTACCTATCGTAATGTGCATAGCGATACGGTAGAAAATATTGTTGCACTGGATGTGGCTTTACGGCGTAATGACAGCGAATGGTTTGAAACCCTGCCTGACAGTATTAATCAGCATTTCATCCATAAAATGTATTATGGCCACTTTTTCTGTCATGTTTTCCATCAGGATTATATTGCCCGTAAAGGTACCGATTGCAACAAAGTTGAAGATGAGATGCTGGTACTGCTTGATCAGCGTGGAGCCCAGTATCCGGCTGAGCACAATGTCGGTCACTTGTATCATGCCAAACCGGCTTTAAAGCAATTCTACCGGCAGCTGGATCCTACCAATAGCTTTAATCCGGGTATTGGTAAAACTTCAAAGAAAAAATACTGGGCTGATTAAGCTGACAAATAAATCAGTATTTTCTGAAAATCATTGCTGATAAAGGTATTTGGAAAAGATAGTATTTACGTCTGAAATATACCGCTGAGCGCCTGCTGATTTGTCAGGCGTTTTTTTTTGACTGATGAAAAGGCAAGTTGATTATTTATGAATAGTATTAATTAACCTTAGTAATTCAGACCTCTTAATCCTGTTGCCTGCAAAGACTATGCTGTTTCTGCGATTAATCACAAAAGGAATAGTACGATGCAACAACGTTATTTAGGCAGTAGCCGTCTGGCCGTTTCTGCTTTGGGGCTGGGATGTATGGGGCTGAGTTTCGGATATGGTGCGGCAACAGAAACCGGAAAAGCCATTGAGCTGATTCGTTCTGCTGTGGCACAAGGTGTGACTTTTTTTGATACGGCAGAAGTCTATGGTCCTTATCTGAACGAAGAATTAGTCGGTGAGGCTTTGAAACCTTACCGGCAACAGGTAGTGATTGCCACTAAGTTTGGTTTTACGTTTGGTGATGATAATAAACAGCAGAATTTAGACAGCCGTCCGGAGCATATTCGTCAGGCAGTCGAAGGTTCATTGCGGCGGCTGCAAACAGATGTGATTGATTTATTGTATCAGCATCGGGTCGACCCTGATGTACCGATTGAAGATGTTGCCGGTACGGTTAAGGATTTGATTGCTGAGGGAAAGGTAAAACATTTTGGTTTGTCTGAAGCCGGTGCTGCTACCATTCGCCGGGCTCATGCAGTACAGCCTCTGACTGCGTTGCAAAGTGAGTATTCAATGTGGTGGCGCGAGCCGGAAAAAGAAATTTTGCCATTGCTGCAGGAGCTGGGAATTGGTCTGGTACCGTTCAGCCCGCTGGGTAAAGGCTTTTTAACCGGTACCATTAATTCATCTACTGTATTTACCGCCGATGATTTCCGCCGGCGTGTACCGCGCTTTACTCCTGAAGCACTGGCAGCAAATGAAAAACTGAACACTCTGATCAATAAACTGGCTCAGGCTCATCAGGTTACTCCGGCTCAGATTGCGCTGGCATGGCTGCTGGCACAAAAACCATGGATTGTTCCGATTCCGGGCACTACCAGACCAGACAGACTTCAGGAAAATCTGGCTGCGGCCGACATTCAGCTAACTGCCAGTGATGTTGCTGAAATTAATCAGGCTCTGGAGCGTGTTTCTATTGTGGGTGAGCGTTATCCTGCTGACCTGCAGGCACGTGTAGGGCGTTAATCAGGAAAGAATAAGGGAGACTCATATGGTTTCCCTTATTCAACTAGTCGTAAAGCATCAATCATCATAGCAAAGGCACGGGGGTGCTGTTTGCGGCTGGGATAGTAGAGGTAATAGCCCGGAAAAGCAGGACACCAATCTTTCAGTACTTGTACCAGCTGACCGGATGCCACCAGTGCTGTGACCATATCCTCGGGCACGTAGCCAATACCAAAACCAGATAACACGGCGTCTATGCGCTCAGGCAACTGATTGAAAGTAAGTTGTCCGTTCACTTTAATGCGCAGTGGTTTGCCGTCTTTTTCAAACTCCCACTGATAAAGTGCGTTGGCACTGGGTAAGCGTACATTGATACACTGATGATGCTGTAAATCATATGGAGTGGCCGGTATAGCGTGAGTCTTGAAATAATCTGCTGATGCCACAACGGCCAGACGTATTTCAGAGCTCAGTTTAATGGCTACCATGTCTTGTTCGAGGCTCTCTCCAAGGCGTACTCCGGCATCAAAACCATCCTGCACGATATCTACAAAATGGTTATCGATAAATAACTCAACATTAATTTTCGGATGTTCTTTCAGAAATGGTTTCAGTTTCGGCCAGAGCACCGTATTTGCCGCATGTTCACTAACAGACAGCCGAATATTGCCGCTGGCCGTACCATTTTGTTCAACCAGATTCTGTAATGTAAATTCAAGCTCATTTAATCGTGGTTCCAGATAAGCAATAATCTGTTCACCTATATCAGTAGGCGCCACACTGCGTGTTGTCCGGGTCAGTAAACGTGTTTGCAGTTTTTGCTCCAGAACTTTAATCGCGTGGCTGAGCGCAGACTGTGTCATTCCCAGTTTACGGGCTGCTCTGGTAAAACTTCGCTCTTTGGCTATTGTCAGTAAATACTGAAATTCATTGAAATTTTCTCTGAGCATATTGCTATTCCCCCTGCTGAGTTTAATCATAATTTGCAGCAGTAATGTAATTTATACATTAAAACAATGTGGTGTCATCAGCAACCTTATTCTGTGACAGAGAATATATAAACCTTACCGTGAAATACACTGATTATGCAGCTTAGCAATGTAGTTTGTGGTGATAAACGCAAAGAAGGAGAGGCGCGAACAGGTAAAATCCGTGTACAATATTATTAAAGACAGCCTGCTCAAGCAGGCTTTAATTTATCATAACAGGCAAAATGCTGTTTTATCAGGATATACTGCTGGCATTGCAGCGGTAACATTCCGGTTTGGATGTGCAACACACAGGATAACAATACAATGGATAGCCATAGCAATCTCAGCGAACTGGAACGCCTGCATCTGGATACCGATCACATATGTGAGCTGGTTGCTATTCTTTTGCCGGTTGCCGAGCATATCCATTCGCATACTCAGTCATACCTGCAAACACCGGAGCAGGAACAGGCACTGACTGAACTGATTGCTGCTCTGCACGAGCTGCATCCTGCCGATATGGCTACCCTGCTGGAGTCACTGCCGCTACAGGAACGTATGCTGGTGTGGAAGCTGGCTACACCTACTGAAGATGGTGAGGTATTACTGGAGGTTTCTGATCCGGTACGTGAAACCCTGATTGAAAGCATGGCACAGCAGGAACTGCTGGCCGCTGTGGATAATCTGGATGCAGACGAACTGGCCGAGCTGGCTCCGGATTTGCCCAAAGAAGTTGTTTATGAAGCCATCAGCAGCCGTGATGAAGAAGAGCGGGCACAAATTACTGCGGCAATGTCATTTGAAGACAATCAGGTTGGCGCACTGATGGATTTTGAGCTGGTAAGTATTCGGGCTGATGTAACCTGTGAGGTGGTATTGCGTTATTTACGCCGTTTTGAACGTTTGCCCGACCATACCGATAAAATCTTTGTAGTCGATAATTACGATGTTCTGCAAGGCGTTTTACCCATACGCAGTCTGCTGGTTGCCGATCCGGATTTACTGGTCTCGACAGTTATGGCCGATGATGTGGTTACCTTCCGTCCTGAAGACGATGCTGAAGAAGCAGCAGCGGCA
Source organism: Snodgrassella sp. ESL0304 (assembly GCF_013344995.1). Lineage (NCBI taxonomy): Bacteria > Pseudomonadati > Pseudomonadota > Betaproteobacteria > Neisseriales > Neisseriaceae > Snodgrassella > Snodgrassella sp. ESL0304. Next base: position 169,322 of record NZ_JAAEDR010000017.1, on the reverse strand, counting down.
TTTGAGCGCTATGATCTGGTCACTGCACCAGTAGTAGACAGTAACCGCAAACTGATCGGACGTATTACCGTTGATGAAATGGTGGATGTGATTCGTGAAGAATCAGAAACCGATATGCTGAATATGGCCGGTTTACGTGAAGAGGAAGACCTGTTTGCGCCGGTAGTGGATTCAGTAAAAAACCGCTGGATATGGCTGGCTGTCAATTTGTGTACGGCTTTTGTTGCCAGCCGTGTAATTGGCATGTTTGAACACTCAATTGAAAAAATTGTTGCGCTGGCAACACTGATGCCGATTGTGGCCGGTATTGGCGGTAATTCCGGTAATCAGACCATTACCATGATTGTGCGCGCCATGACGTCCGGACAAATCAGTAACAGTCAGGCATGGCGGTTACTGCGCAAAGAAGAGGGCGTTGCTCTTGTAAATGGTATTATCTGGGGTTCTGTGATGGGGCTAGTTTCCTATTTCCTGTATCACAGCGTAGGTATTGGTCTGGTTATGGTGGCTGCAATGACACTGAATCTGTTACTGGCTGCCACGGTCGGCGTACTGATACCGGTAATTATGCAAAAATCCGGCCGCGATCCGGCACTTGGCAGCAGTGTGCTGATTACTGCTGTTACTGATTCCGGCGGCTTTTTTATTTTTCTTGGTCTGGCCACCCTGTTTTTGTTATAAACCTGTCTTAAAGAATAGATAATGAATACAGATACGCCAATCACTCTTGATAGCTGGTTACACAACTGCGGTTTGCCGCGACTGGAAGCACGAATGCTGCTTCAGCAGGTACTGGATATCAGTCATGGCTATATTATCGCCCATGGTCAGCAGCTAATCAGCAGCAGTGATCAGACCAGACTGAATCAACTGGCACAACGGCGGCTGGCTGGTGAGCCATTGGCCTATCTGCTCGGATGGCGTGAATTTTACAGCAGGCGTTTTCAAGTTACAGAAGCTGTACTGATTCCGCGGCCGGAAACGGAACATCTCGTAGAAGCGGTTTTAGCACATTTACCTGAGCACGGAGTTGTGTGGGATTTAGGTACAGGCAGCGGAGCCATTGCGATTACCGTAGCCTGTGAACGTCCTGACGCACAGGTATGGGCAGCTGATATCAGTGCAGAAGCACTGGCAGTTGCGCGTACCAATGCTGTAGCCCTGCAGGCAGACGTATCTTTCGGACAAGGTTCATGGTATCAGGCTCAGCCGCAGCCGGCAGTTAACAGTGTGGACGTAATTGTATCCAATCCTCCTTATATTGCCGTACATGATCAACACTTGCAGCGGGGGGATTTGCGCTTTGAACCGCAGCATGCGCTCACCGATAATCACAACGGTCTGACTGCATTTCAAACCATTATTACCGGCGCTGCACATTTTCTGCGTCCTGATGGCTGGTTATTACTGGAACATGGCTTTGATCAGGGAGAAGCAGTCCGCACAATGTTAGCGCAGAATAATTTCAGTCAGATTCACACACAGCCTGATCTGGCAGGTCTGGAAAGAGTAACACTGGGACAGAGAAAATAATTTCCAGGTAAATCAATGAGCCAATCATTTATTCACCAGAATTAATTTTATATTGATGTAATCAGTATAATTCGGCAAGAATATAAAAATATTCTTGCCGAATTAAATATTTCAATAGAATTTTTAATAATGAAAACTACATCTGATCTCAGAAGAGATTAATCACTGAAGATATCAATTATTAATGACATCAGCGATACAATAAGATCGGTAAACGGCCACAAAATAGTCGACAGTATGCCACTTACAATCAAAAGCAGAATAATCCATGTTCCATATGGTTCGAGTTTACGGTATTCCATCGAAGCTTTTGGTGACAGAAAACTGTCAACAAAGCGTGCACCCGGTTGCGGAGGAATCGGCAGGAGACTGAAAAAGCAGAACATAGCATTAACATAAATACCCATCATTCCCATCATTGCCATTGGTTTCTGAAAATATTCCGGCACCCACTGACTGATAATCACAACAATGGTCCAGCACAGACATAAGAGCAGGTTAGCCAGAGGGCTGGCAATGGCTACCAGACGCTCTCCCTGACGTCTGTTTTTAAAATTTCGCGGGTCAATTGGTACTGGTTTGGCCCAGCCAACCATAAGAAAGCCTGACAAAAGAATCATAGTTGCCAGCGGGATAATAATTGTTCCGACAATATCAATGTATTTAGCCGGATTCAGACTCAGCCGACCCATCGTTTCAGCTGTACGGTCACCGCAAAAGCGTGCCACATAACCACAAACTGCTTCCGGGAGCGTAAGCCCAAGCAGAATCGGCAAGATTGCCAGAAGTAAGAAAGCCAGATCAAATTTCTGCAAAGTAAAATCCTTAAAATACAAATAGAAAATTCTGTATCAAAACAGTTATGATACCAGTGAAAATTTTACAAACCAAATAGTGCAGCATCCCCTTTACCCTGCCGTATCAGCGTAATATCCTCGGTCATATCAATGACGGTTGTAGGTTCAGTACCGCACCAGCCACCATCTATCACCAGATCCACTTCATGTTCGAGCTGATCCCGGATATCATAAGGGTCAGTTAACGGTTCATCATCATGAGGCAGCATCAGTGTGCATGACAGCATGGGTTCATTCAGATTCTGCAATAAAGCCAGAGCTATACGATTGTCTGGAACACGTAAACCGATGGTTTTGCGTTTTGGGTGAAGAGTACGTGCTGGTACTTCTTTGGTAGCCTGCAAAATAAATGTATAACTTCCGGGTGTTGCTGCCTTGAGCAGCCGGAACTGGCTATTATCTACACGCGCATAAACGCCCAGCTGGCTGAGATCATGACACATCAGAGTTAGATGATGTTTCTGATCAATGCCGCGTATACGTAAAATTCGCTCCATTGCCTGTTTATTGCCCGGCAGGCAGCCCAATGCATAGCAGGAATCCGTCGGATAAACAATCACTCCGCCACCACGAACAATATCTGCTGCCTGATTAATCAGTCGTTCCTGAGGATCAGTAGGATGGATAGCAAAAAACTGTGCCATAAAAATTCCTCATTTTGTATTTATCAATCTAACCAGTTATTGTAAACATAAGCCCGCCACACCAACAGAGAATAATATGTCTGACTAACTATTTATTTAGAAGTATTACCGGCAGTAAACAGCCAGCACATATTCAGACAGGTATCAGCACAAATAGAAAATTGCTGAAAAATTCAGCATTCAGCCTGAAATTCGCTACCAGTGCCGGTAAACTGTCTTATCAGAGCACATAATTTCTGTACGGCATCAATATATTGCGGCGTTACCGTTCCATTCCTGCCTGAGTTACTGCGACCATAAATATCGTTAATCCCCATTACTATGCTTCTACTGCCGTTCCGCTGACGGGCAGTAGTTCTGGCGGTTTTAACTCGGCGCAGATTTTTAAATTAATGCAGGAAACGTAGTTACCGATTAATATCAGAGTATAAATTATCAATAATGATTAATTTTTATTATTTTTAATTGAAAATAATAGTGTCAACAGTATCGGATTAATGTATTAGTGGTGAAATAACTACAAAACACTAATTATAATCAGCTCATTGACATAAAAATCACTGATTATTTTTGACTACCTGTAAAACCTGATTTACAGTACGCCACTCTGTCAAATTATCAACATTGCAACGGAAAGGAATAATTATGTTTGTACTACCTATCCCTTGCAGGTCAATCCAGGGCTGATTACATCCTGATCCTTGGCTACGGCCTGCCAATTTATTACTCAGCATGCAAATCCTGTTCATTTATGATGAACATGGCTGACTATTGCTTGCTTATTACCAAATAAAATAATTGGAATGGATCAGAATGGGCAATTCTATTCAGCAGCTGGCGGACAATATTACCCTGATAACATCACCAGAACTCTGGTTAGAGGGCGAAGCCATCCGACAGCTAGAGACAACTGCAAAACTTCCCGATATTAAATACGTTGCCGGTATGCCGGATTTACATCCCGGCCGCGGTTATCCGGTAGGTGCAGCTTTTTTTACTACCCAATATCTTTATCCGGCACTGATTGGCGGGGATATTGGCTGCGGAATGGCATTATGGCAAACCACAGTTAAAATCCGGGCAATGAATCAGGCTAAGCTGATTAAGCGTCTGGATAATATTGACCAGCCGCTATCAATCACAGAATGTACAGCTTTATGGCCGGAAATTCTGCCATTAAATAATCATACCTATGCTTCAGGAACCATTGGCAGCGGTAACCATTTTGCAGAACTGCAAATGCTGGAAACAGTTTATGCACCGGAAATCATCCGGGAGACCGGACTGGATAAACAGCACCTGCAACTGATGGTACATAGCGGTTCACGCGGGCTGGGCGGCATGATTCTGGATAAACATACCCGCCAGTACGGGCATCAGGGATTAATCGCCGATAGTCCTGCCGGTAAAGAATATCTGATGCAACACAATCTGGCTCTGGATTATGCACAGCAGAACCGCGAGCTGATTGGCAGACGTATTCTGGCTAACCTGCGTCAGGAGGGGCAAAAACTGCTGGATATCAGCCATAACTTTATAGAACCGGTAACAATCAATAAGGAGTATGGCTGGTTACACCGGAAAGGTGCTGCGCCTGCCAACAGAGGATTAGTGATTATTCCCGGTTCCCGTGGTGATTTCAGCTATCTGGTACAGCCACTGGAGACCGTTTCCTCACTATATTCTCTGGCACACGGTGCAGGGCGTAAATGGCAGCGCTCTGCCTGTAAGGGCAGGCTGGCAGAACGCTATACAGCAGAACAGCTAACCCGTACAGCACATGGCAGCAGAGTAATCTGCTGTGATCGTGAACTGTTATATGAAGAAGCCCCTCAGGCATATAAATCAATTGAAAGTGTAATCGCAGCCATGGTTCAGGCTCAGCTAATCAGACCGGTAGCACGCCTTAAACCAGTGATTACTTATAAAGTTCAGACGGAGAAGAAATAATGCAACTTTTGCAATTATCTGCTGCTTACGGACCGGCTGAATGTTGTCTTGCCGTTGTGAAAGCATTAGCACGTTTACAATATGAAGCAAAACAGAAACAGGTTGAAGTACAAGTTCTGGAACAGGAACCGGCTAAACACGGGCTGCATTCGGTACTGGTGAGCTTAGAGGGTACTCAGGCCAGCGCACTGGCTGATATGTGGCAGGGTACTATTCAATGGGTTTGTACCAGCCCTTATCGCCCACAACACAAACGAAAAAACTGGTTTATTGGAGCGAGTTGTTTTAATCCAGTTGTTCAGCAGTACTCTGATGAAATTGTATTTGAAACCATGCGTTCATCCGGAGCAGGCGGACAGCACGTTAATAAAACGGAATCAGCTGTCAGAGCAACACATACAGCCAGCGGTATTAGTGTTAAAGTGCAATCAGAGCGCAGCCAGCATGCTAATAAAAAACTAGCTGTGCTGTTGCTCCAGCATAAGCTGTTACAGCAGGAACAGCGATTACAGGCAAGCAATAAGGCGGCTCATCATAAACACCATCATCAGATAGCCCGTGGCAATCCGGTACGAATATTTACTGGCATGGATTTTAAAGCTTTGTAGTAGTAAGCAGGCAACCTGATATCTTCATAGTTGCCTGTTTTATTTTCAACATTAATCTGCCGAGTATCCGTTTAGAATAAATTTACAAAAAAAATGAATATTGACATATATCATATAAATAAATCTGGTTTTTGATAAAATAAATTAATTTACATAATTAATTAAATGTCATAATGAAAAAATATATATTAGAGCCTTATGTTGCTTTCGATCCTGATACGGCAACATATTTATTTACCAGGAATATTAAATTAGAAGAAAATCAATCACCGGCGCCTCAAATATTCCGGGAGATATTTAAAATATATTTTCCTAAAAAAATTTTTTTTAGCGGCGTAATTATTTATATCATCGATATTGCATGTTTTTATTTGCAAAAATTTTTTTTAGAGGAAAATGCAATACCTAGAACAGCTATAGAATCTATTCAGATACTCGTGATTATATTTTTACTGATATCTATAGCACAAATTGTCGGAATAATTCGTGAAATCAGAAGATTAAAAAATTTATACCAAGAAATTAACTGGCCTGCTGAATATCATTATGTGTTTTTTGAAGAAGGAATCTTAATCAAATCAGTTGACATGGAAGGTATTTTTTATTGGGATGATTTTATGAGTATTATTTTAACGTCGAATACATTAGCGTTTAATTTATGCCCGGCCGGAACCCAAAAAGGCAATATATTTATCAAACACTATCCGCGTTTACATAATTTCTATCTTTTTACTGATATAGATGAGCAAATAAAAACATTAATTACTTCAATAAGTCAGAGATATAAAAAATTAGTTGTATTTAGATAGCATTTGTTTCATTAACTGATAATGAAAACCTTTCCGTAAATTCTTAGCTGCTTTAATGCCATGATAGCTATTGGTAATCTTATCAGTGCCGTTATATAACCTGATGCGGGTAACTAAGTCTGGTTTTCTCCGCATCAGAATTCAAATTTTTAAAACCTTCGTCTGAAAATATCTGGCAAGAACGATAAAAATATAACTAAAATAATCCAGCCAAAAACAATATTGCCTTATCAAGACCAAATTTCAACCAAAAGCATTCTTAATTAATTACATAATTTTAAACAAATTAAACATTGAAATTTACCTTAAAATTACAATATAAACCATTGATAATAAATATATATTTTATTATTGTGTTTCTAATATTATAAATATTAATTACTTTAGGATATTGAGCGATATTCAGAATAATATTTTTTATTGATTTCATGATACATTTATTAAAATCAATAATTTATGTTTATTTATCTGAAGCTGCGGTTATTATTGTTTAAAAGGAACCGTTAATGAATCCCATCTATCTCAATATCATTTTCAAAATGCTGGTCGCATTTTGTATTCTGTTAGTGTATATCAACTTATCCGGTAAAGGGTCTCTGGCGCCCATTTCTGCTATTGATCAGGTAGGTAACGTGGTTTTAGGGGCAATTATTGGCGGTCCGCTATATAATCCGTCCATAAGTATTACCCTACTTATGAGTGCTTCCATTTTTTGGGCAGGATTACTGTTACTGGTACGTTACACCACATTTAAGCGCAATATTGCTAAAGATTTTGTTGACGGTACCTCTATACGCTTAATGGAAAATGGAATCGTGCTTTCACAGAATTTTCGTAAAGCAAAACTGTCTATCCGTGATTTTATTATGTTACTGCATCAGCGTGGCTACAACAGTCTGGAAGCGCTCAGTGATGTCTGGTTTGAATATAATGGTCAGATGACCGTAGTAAAAAAAGGTGATCCCTCCATGGCCGTTGTTGTAGTAGAAAATGGAGTAGTGAATTACCCAAGTTTAAAATCTCTGGGGCATGACGAAAAATGGCTGGAAAATGAGCTGAACCGGTTAGGAGAAAAACTGGATGATGTTTTTCTGGCAGAAGTGCATGATAATAAGCTTTGGGTTTATCCGGATGTGCAAAAAAGTAGCGGAAACTAGTCTGATTAAACTTAGTTTGTAAATTTTATGCCATTTATCATGTGGCATCGTATTAAGATAAAAAGTTTTTCTGATTCTTAGCTGGCTGTTACCGGCAGCAATACCCGGTATTTTGCAGTGATAATGAATTTCTCAGCAAATATGCGATAACATATCAATGTTGGTGATAATAAAGTGCAAAGTCTTGCTGGAACGAATCATAATGAAAATAGAAAACAAGTTGGGTAATGCTGCATCTGAAATCGAAGTAAAACCATACTCTCCACTCTATGCCAATGAAATATGCGATTTGTTTCATTCGACTATTCATGCTATTGATACTGATATTTATAGCAAAGCAGAGCAAGAAGCATGGTGCCCAACACCACCAGATTATCAGATGTGGTTAAAACGTTTAGATAACACTCAGCCTTGGATGGCTATCTTTGGCTCACGCCTTGCGGGGTTTATAGAACTTAAAGATGATGGTTACATAGACTGTTTTTACGTGCATCCTGACTTTCAAAAGCGTGGCATAGCCAGAAAACTCTATGACCATGTACTTAACTTGGCCCACCAGAAAAAGCTTTCACAATTAAGTGTAGATGCTTCAAAAGTGGCCATGCCAATTTTCAAAAAATGGGGTTTTATAATAAAGCAGGCTAACAAAATATCCAGAGAAAATCAGGTACTGATAAATTACCATATGTATAAACCACTTTGATTTTTATTGAGACCTCTGTTAAGTAGAAAACTTTATAAAGATAGCAGAAAATGAAATACACATCTGGTTTACCTATAATGAAGAAATAAATCCCGAATTTGCTTTGACCAACTATGTCCAATTTTTGAATTATCAGGAATTGGAGCAGTGGCAAAAATTATTCTTTAACAAGTATAAACACCAATATTGGGTAACCCGAATGTTAGTGCGTGATGTTCTGAGCAGATATCTACAAGGTATTCCAGCCGAAAATATAGAATTCAAAACTAATAATTATAAGAAGCCCTATAGCTATATTGTTTCAGAAATTAAAAGGTATACGGGAAATAATAAAAATCATTTTATATTGATGAGAATATTTATAACTTGGAAATATTCTTAATGAATTCTACATCCATTAAAAAATCATAAAGTGGTAATAATTGTTTAAAGCCTTGGGTCAGTTTATTTGGTAAATCCCTGTCAAGTATATCTTCGATATGATGACTGGTTGCCATTACAGCAATACTTTTCCGGTTGTACCATGTTGCAATCTTTTTATCCTGCTCTTTAATTAAAGGACGTTTATAACTATCACCAACAAGCTCAAACGGTTTCTTCACACACCTCATCACTTTTAAAAACACTTCCGGTTTATTCAGTATTTCTTCACGGAAAATATCCATGGTTTGTTTGGGTGCACAATAATAACCAAGCCCATATCGATAAGTATCGGGACTAATTTCAAAAAAATAGGCAGGTGCCACTTTCCAGTCGCGGCTTGGACGTTTGAATGTCAGCCATAAACGGCTGCGATAAAGAGATTTATCTTTTGAGAAACGGGTATCACGATGAATACGTGATATCGTTTTACCAATAGCCGGGCGAGTTTCAAATTCTTTGTCGATTTTCAACATTTCAGGAGTTAACTGTTCAACCAGTGCCCGAAATGGCTGTATCAATTCATGGTCATAAATTGAACGATGCTCATCAAACCACGGCTTACTATTATTAATCCGGATATCTTGTAAAAAATTAAGTCCAGCCTGCGTAAATCCGTTGAATTTATACATTAATCACCCTTTAAATATTCCAGAAAACGCACTGGATTTTCGGATTATTTACCTTATTTTTATCTTACCTAAGTAATTAAAGTTAATCCAGTATTCAGGCAGAGTAAATAAACTGGTTGAAAATTAATTTTTAATGTAATTTCTGATTACCGAGCTCATCAGAACATAACATTGCTGTTTACATTCCAGTGTTTCCGTGTCGAGTCTCATATAATTAATCTAAAATTTTACGGATATCTGATATTAATCATGGAAGCTTTGAATCAATAACCTATATTACTGAGACCTTGAAAGATTTAATAAATATCTATACCGTGCATTGATGCATGTGAAAATAATATTGTTAATTTTACAGGTTTATATGTGATTGATATGCGTAATTAAGATATTTTTCGATATCTGAAAATATCCTCAGTACAGAAAGATTTTGCATATCTTTTCTGCCTTTATATATTCAAAGCCATTAAACCTGCATTTTTGATATTGTCGCTTTACATTTATTAGTCAAATATTGAATCTGGTTGTATCAATCAGCTTGTTGTGAAGTGAATAATTAAGATAAATCGCAAAGACTAATAAAAATAAATCAGTAAAATCGGCAATCGAAAACCAGAAATATCTATTTTTAAAATAATGAAATGATGTTCAGAGAATGAATAAAACAAAATGTCCTGTTTTAAACAGGACATTTTAGTAATCTGGATGCGGGGGCAGGATTCGAACCTACGACCTTCGGGTTATGAGCCCGACGAGCTACCGTGCTGCTCCACCCCGCGTCTGGTAAGGGAGCTATTATACGGATAATTAGCCTTATGTCAACTAAAAAACCGATTTTCTATGCATTTTTTATGATGACTGATGATTTTGCCAGCAGTTCACCAGATCATAAATAGCTGCCAGTGCTGCTTTAGGTGTCAGTTCATCAGGCTTTAGTGCATTTAGCTGAGCGCATAAATCAGCAGGAATTGCCGATATAGCAACATGATTAATATCGGTATCCATCATGGTTTCTTCTTCGCTGTCTGCTGCCTGAGCCTGAAACATATCCAGTTGCGGCTGTTCGGAAGCTGCATGCTGTTCAAGTGTTTGTAAATGGCGGTAGGCGGCACTCAGTGCCCGCGCCGGCAGGCCGGCCAGTTTCGCTACTGCTATCCCATAACTTTTACTTGCCGGGCCGGATTCAATATGATGCAGAAAAACAATATCCTGTCCTTGTTCCAAAGCCGCAAGATGCATATTGAATGCGTGTGCATGCTGCTCAGGTAAGCGGGTTAACTCAAAATAATGGGTAGCAAAAAGAGTATAACTGCGATTTTTTTGCAGTAAATGTTCTGCAATGGCCTGCGCCAGAGCCAGACCATCAAAGGTAGATGTGCCACGGCCAACTTCATCCATTAATACCAGCGATTGTTCCGTTGCATGATGCAGAATATAAGCCGTTTCCGACATTTCTACCATAAAGGTAGAGCGGTTACCTGCCAGATCATCCGAAGCACCAATACGGGTAAATATCTGGTCAAATTCTCCCATTGTACAGCTGTCTGCAGGTACCGGAGCACCAATATGCGCCAGTAACACAATTAAGGCTACTTGTCGCATATAAGTAGATTTACCACCCATATTCGGGCCAGTTAAGAGCATCAGGCGCCGTTTTTCATCAAGACGCGTATCATTGGCAGTAAATTGTTTAACTTGTGCAGCCACTACCGGATGACGGCCATTTTTAATTTGTAAACATGGATAGTTTACCAATTCCGGAAAACAGTAATGTTCGGTGCATGCATATCTGGCCAGTGTATTTAATACATCCAGACTGGCTGCCGTACGGGCACAACGCTGTAATACCGGCAGTTCACTTTGTAATTGCAGCAACAGCTTGTCATATATCTGTTTTTCCCGTTCCAGTGCATTTTGCTGTGCACTTAATACTTTTTCTTCGAAATCCTTTAATTCAGGCGTGATATAACGTTCTGCATTTTTCAGAGTCTGGCGTCGCTGATAGTCTGCCGGAGCCTGTTCGGACTGTACTTTGCTCAATTCAATATAAAAACCATGCACACGATTGAATTCAACTTTCAAACTGGATAAACCTGTGCGTTCCCGTTCCCGGTTTTCCAATTGTAGCAAAAACTCATCCGCATGATTCTGTAAACGGCGTAATTCATCCAGTTCCGCATCAAAGCCATCATTAATCACCCCACCGTCGCGCAACCATATCGACGGTTCAGGCATAATCGCCATATTTAACTGTTCGGCAATAGGTGCGGCAGGTGGAAACTGTTCCAGCAGAGTTTGTATCAGGCTGCTACTCTGGCCGGATTCTTCTAAACGAAATTCTGCCAGAATGGTCAAACTATCCCGTAAAGCAGATAAATCACGAGGACGGGCACTGCCAATAGCAATTCGTGCGGCAATACGTTCAATATCAGCTACCTGATTTAGCATGGATGTTACCTGTGCCTGCTGAGAGGCTAAATCTGTAACTGCCTGTTGCCGGGCTATAATTTGCTCACGCTGACGCAATGGCTGATGTAACCATTGTGCCAGCAGACGGCTGCCCATATGAGTTGCACACTGGTCTAAAATAGAAAATAGTGTCGGTGCTTTTAAACCGCTTAAAGTCTGAGTTAGTTCCAGATTGCGGCGGGTTGCCGCATCCATACCAATATAAGCAGATTCCTGTTCCAGTGACAGGCTGTCTAAATGTTTAGGTAACTGCATTTGAGTTTGCTGCACATAGTTCAGCAAAGCACCCGCAGCACCGATTGCTGCATCATGTACTCCCGGTTGTAAACCGAAAGCACGTAAGTCCTGACTGCCAAAATAACGCTCAATCATACGGGCACCAGTATCAGCAGCAAATTGCCATGCGTGTAACCGGGTTAGTTGCCGGTCATAGCCACTAAGATTCAATTTTTCCTGAGTCTGATCAGAAAGCAGTATTTCTGCAGCCTGCAAACGTGCCAGCTCATTAGGCAATGCTTCAGGAGTAATGATTTTGCATCTGAATTCTCCGCTTTGCAGCGAAAGCCACGCTATGCCAAGCTGTTTTTTCAATAAAGAAACGGCCGCAATACGGTTGGTCTCTTTATCTTCAAGTAATGCCGTATCAGTCACCGTACCCGGTGTAACAATACGTACAACCTGCCGTTCTACCGGTCCCTTATTTGCCCCCACTTCACCCGTTTGTTCACAAATAGCTACACTTTTACCCAGTTTTACCAGCTTTGCCAGATATTGTTCGGCTGCATGATAAGGTACACCGGCCATTCTGACCGGTTCTCCGTTAATCTGTCCGCGAGTAGTCAGCGTTATATCCAGCAGACGGGCTGCTTCAACGGCATCTTCCAGAAACAGTTCATAGAAATCCCCCATCCGGTAAAACAGTAATTTGTCCTGATGTTCAGCCTTAATAGACAGGTATTGCGTCATCATCGGTGTGAGGGCGGGTTTACTCATAATGTGGAGAATATTTGAATTGATTAAAAAAACGCTATTGTAACAGAGTGTTTACATTCAGTTTATACAACGCCAAATATCACTGCCTAAAATCAGTTATTCAATAGTTCATTGTTTAAAAGCGTGACGGACTGTCATAATGGTGTAAAAATAGAGTTTATATTATCTGTATCGATTTCAATTCCTATTAAAAAATGTCAAAAATCTTGCCATCAAAGAAATTCAGCCTAATTCGCTGCTGGATGCTGTGCTTCTGTGTTTTATTTCTGAGTGCCTGTCCTCATGTCCGTAAACCTACAGATAAAATTCTTCCGGGCGAAACCGGTTCAGTAACACCGGGTAAACCATTACCCCGGAATTATGTCTTTACCCCGGGGAAAGCCGGCGTCAGCTATCGGGCTGTTTCTTATCAGGAATTGCCGCAATGGCCGATTCAGTCATTTGTTGATAGTCTGGATGCATTCAAAACCAGTTGCAGCAAACTGCAAATGCAGCCAGCCTGGCAGCCAGTATGTCAGCAGGCAGCACGTACATCCAGACATAACCAGCATGCCAGAGTATTTTTTGAAACTTATTTCACGCCATGGGAAGTCAGCCAGAACGGACAGCTGGCCGGTACTGTAACCGGCTACTATGAACCAATGCTGCCGGGCGATACCAGACAGACTGCACAGGCGCGCTTTCCTATTTATGGTATTCCCAGCGATTTTATCGTCGTTCCGCTAAATGCCGGACAGCGTCAGGGTGTTGTACGTATCCGACTTACCGGAGCAAATAGCGGCGTCATTACACCTAACGGAGATTACACCGCTAATCTGGCCTCCTTTCCCCTGAATGAGAAAACACGGGCACTAAAAGGCCGCATCAGTGGTAACCAATTGATTCCGTATTACACCCGTGCCCAGATTAATGCAGGCGCACTTAATGGAAAAGCCCCTGTTCTGGGTTATGCTAATGATCCGGTAGAATTATTTTTTCTGCATGTACAGGGGTCGGGGCAGTTAAGAACACCTGACGGCCGGATGCTGCGCCTCAGTTTTGCCGATAAAAATGACTACCCTTATGTATCAATTGGAAAATATATGGCTAACAAAGGTTATCTGCCACTTGCACAAACTTCAATGCAGGGTATTAAAGCCTGGTTACAGCAACATCCGCAGCAATTGGCTGAAGTCTTAGGGCAAAATCCAAGCTATGTCTTTTTTCGCGCATCTGCAGAGCCGGCCAGCGGACCAACCGGTGCATTGGGTGTACCCCTTACCAAAGGATATTCTGCTGCTGTCGACAGCCACTTTATGAATCTGGGTGCCCCGTTATTTGTTGCTACTACCCATCCCGCTAATGGTTTTGGTTTAAACCGGTTAATGATGGCGCAGGATACCGGTAGTGCCATTAACGGTGCAGTAAGAGTAGATTATTTCTGGGGTTATGGCGATGAAGCCGGTGCTTTGGCGGGTAAAATGAAATACCCCGGATACGTCTGGCAACTATTACCTAACGGAATGTTGCCCCAGGTTAAATAAAAATCTGGCGAACAAATGCAAGCTAAGGTAAAATAGTTACAGTATTGACAATTGTATGTGAAGCGTTACCGTAAATGAAAAACATGCATTTAACCATGCGCTCATGCATCTGGCAACTAATTATAAAAGGGATGTAAATTATGGAATTATATTTACCTATTGCCCTTTTGGTTATCTTGCTGGCTGTATTGCTCGTGCTGAAAAAGCGGCAGAAAGCGGCAGGACAAGGCAAAAGTAAAAGTTCGGTCCGCAAAAAGCAATCCGCATCTAAACAAAATAAAAAGACAGGTAAACAGGCTGCTGAAGCCCAGAATACATCCGAGAATGAGGATGCTTCAGCTTCTCTGGAGGATGAGGATTGGGACTGGCAGTTAACCACCAGTCCGGATAAATCCACGGTTTCTGTCGCTACTGTAGATCATCTTACTGAATATAAAGTTTATAAACAGTTTGGTTATTTTCAGAAAGCAGCTGATTCACTCGGTGCATATCTGGAGCAGAATATTGCCCAGCAGAGTCCTGCAATGGCAAATACTCTGGTCAATGAACTGGCTGCATTATGCTTAGATGCCAAAAATTCAGATAAACTTGCTGAAGTAATTGATCAATATCGTAATTATTTCCAGCGGCCTGAATTAGAAAATCTGATTCGCCAAGGACTTGCACTAGATGAAAATCATCTGGGTCTGCGCGTGCTTGCAGAAGATTTGCTGCAATGGGATGTCAAGGAAACAGAAAAAGAAGTAGGCATCAATCAGGATAAAAAACCTGAAGATGTTCGACCTGAAGCAGAATCCTCTGCTAATAAACAGAATGCTGAGGAGCAGCCGCACGAACTGCTGGTAGAAGGTAATCTAGGTAACTTTAAAATTCGCGGTGATGAGCGTGATGTTCTGCTGAGTTTTTCCAAACCCGAAAACAGTTACGTGTTGCTGAAAGAACAGTTGCCCTATGATGCAGCTATTCGCTGTCTAAATAAAGCAATTAAAACATCCAGAAAACCAGCAGGTATGATTATTGATGCTCTGGTGCTGGATTACAGACATAATAATATCAATGTGTTTGCACAGCATTTATGGCGTTTGTATTATACTTTGGGCCAATACGGTAATGTCGTAAAAGAACGTATGCTGGGTTGGGGATACAGTCTGGGTGATCATCCAATGTTTGAAAAGTTGGAGACTAAGCCTAGCGAAACGATATTGCGTGATATTGGCGTGACTCAGGGTTATCTGCCTGTGAATAGCAGTGCCCTTAAAGCTAAACGCCTGTCATTGGTTGATAAAGCATCTTCAGAGAATGACGTGGCCGAAACACCTGCAGAACTTGTATTGCGGGATGTGGAATCGCTGCTTACCTTTGGTCAGTTTGATGAAGCAATGGATTTATTAGAAAAATCAGTCCTGCTTTATCCGCAAGAGTCTCAGCTTTACATTACTTTATTTGACTTATATGAACGTGCAGAAGAATGGTCACGTCTGGAAAAAATGTTACAGGTAATTCGTGCTGAAATTCAGACGCCACCTGAAGAAGTTGTACTTGCTATGAGTCAATTATTGAAACGTATTAACCACGGTGGTGTGCAAAATCAATGATGAACAATTCAATACCCAAAGTAAAAACTGCCTATGTTTTGCTCGTCAATGTGGATGATCGCCAGACAGCCATGTTGCGCATGGCATTTAAGATGTACAATAGTGTAAATTACCAGTTAGTTCAGCCTGAAGATAATTTACAGCCCGAACTGGTTTTGGTTGATGGTGATGCTGACGACGGCGAAGAGCTCTGGCATAAGGCAAAAAAGAAATTTCCTGATGCTGTGGTAGTCTTTTTTGGTCGTAATGCACCATCTTTTACAGCACCTTACCTGATGAAACCTATCCGATTCGATACGCTGTTTCAGCATCTGCGTAATTTGCAGCAGGGGAACGGGGTCTGGCTTGCTGATAAAGCAGCTGCACAAAAAGAATCAGTTAGTGAAAAAATTGAATCAAATGCTGAACATAAGGCAGACAAAGTTGCTGAGCATGCACAT
Organism: Snodgrassella sp. ESL0304; assembly: GCF_013344995.1. Classification (NCBI taxonomy): domain Bacteria; kingdom Pseudomonadati; phylum Pseudomonadota; class Betaproteobacteria; order Neisseriales; family Neisseriaceae; genus Snodgrassella; species Snodgrassella sp. ESL0304. The sequence goes on along the minus strand of NZ_JAAEDR010000017.1, from coordinate 152,992 downwards.
CAGTCGGTAACTGTAGTGCGCTTTCATACTCAGGGAACCTTACTGGGTATAGTACAAAAGCTTGCTCAGCAAACTGAAGATACAGCAATTCTGTTTAATAATAAGCCTGTATTAATTGTATTTCCCAGCATTGAAAGAGTATTACTGGCAGCTGAAAGTGATTTTTTGCAACAATTGTGTATGCAAACTGATGCAGAATGGCAGACTAAAACTGTACCTGCATCCGCATCAACAGCACAGTTGCATGATAAAGCTAAGCTAACCTTACAATCCTGTATTTGGCAGTTATCAATCTGGACAGCACGCGGTCGTCTGATTGAGCCTATTACGCCGGATACAGTGATCAGACTGAAAGCATGGCCAAATATGACTCGTCTGGCTTATTTGCCTGAAGCCATGCGTCTGTCAGCTTTTTTGGTGCGTACGCCTGTGGCACTGAATACTTTATATAAGTTATTACCAGTTTCTTTAGAAGATGTTTTAAACTATATAGCAGCTACATATTCAATTGGTGCCCTGATTATTGAGCAGCAGTTGACTCCTCCTGCTACACAACAGGAGAAAGAAATGGTTCTGACAAGAAAAGCACCACAAGCTGCTAAACCAGCAAGTGGTACACAAGAGGCAGAATATGATGAGAGCGATAAAGACAAGCCGAAAGGTGGTTTACTGGCACGTTTGATGGGTCGCTTGCGTGGCAATTAATACCTAAGCAGGGAGTAATCATGGTTGAAAATAAAATTATATTTACCGGCCCGGTTGGGGTGGGAAAAACGACTGCCATTGCTGCATTATCGGATGATCCTCCGGTACAGACTGATGCCAGTGCGTCGGATATGACACAGGATAGAAAAGGTCATACTACTGTAGCCATGGATTATGGTGTTATTCGGCTTGATGAACATACAAAAGTTCATTTATATGGTACACCTGGTCAAGAACGTTTTGACTTCATGTGGAGTATTTTAAGTAAGGGGAGTATGGGTTTAATTCTGCTGCTGGATAATACCCGCCAGAATCCATTAAAAGATTTGAAATTTTTTCTTACCTCTTTTCATGATTTACTGGATGAGGCTCCGGTTGTCGTTGGTGTAACTAAAATGGATATCAATCCTCAGCCGGGCGTGGATGTTTATCAGCAGTATTTGGCGCAGCATAAACTTAATGTACCTGTTTTTGAGGTAGATGCCCGTAATGAAGATGATGTAAAACAACTGGTTACTGCTATGCTGTACTCAATTGATCCAGGTTTAGAAGGGTAGTTAGTATGGAATCTACATTACAGCTACATCATGATTTGTATCCTAAAGTGATGCCAGCCGGTGCATTTTATGCGGTATCCAGCCCCAACCAGAGTGCCAGTCGTATGTTGCTGGCCAATATTCTGCAGGCGGATATTAATGCGAAGTTAACCGAAGAGCGTTTGAAACGATGGGCTGAAACAGATGATGTTCACACAGCGTTGAATTTGTTATATCGCTTACAACGTCTGGAATTCTTATACGGAGAGGCTAAGCCCAGTTCTCAGCTGGTTAAAGTTACCTCTGATGAATTTGAAAACATTCTGGGGCAGCTATCAGACAGCCATAAAGCACTGTTGGTAGATCAGGATGGTTTTTATTTTGCTAATGTCGGTTTTAATCATGAAACTGCCGAAGAGGTAGCTAATCTGGCTAGTGAGGCTACACGCCTGACAGAAAAACACAGTTTACTGATTAAAAATAACCTTAATATCTACAACAACGCTATCGGGATATGTGATCCTGCCGGTCAGAGTGAATTAACATTCTTCCCTCTGTATATAGGCAATACCAAAAATATTTTGGTAACAGCAGGATTGCCGCTACTAAATGGTGAAGCTTTTGTCACGATGGTACGTGGTCTGTACGTATTGGCGGGTGAAGACATTCATGTGGTAAATGAATAACATCAATAGAAAGACATCAAGATGCAAGAACAATTACTGGTTTCGGTATTAAGTGATTTAAACAGCTCTTCGGCTGATATTACCGCATCTGCTGTAATTTCCTCCGATGGTCTGCCGGTAGCAACCTTGTTACCGAATGGTGTTGATCCAGACCGCGTTGGTGCAATGGCAGCAGCTCTGCTTGCTTTGGGTAACCGTACCTCCCGTGAGTTACAGTGTGATGAACTCGAACAGGTTATGGTAAAGGGTAAACATGGTTATATTCTGCTAATTCAGGCAGGTGAGACCAATGTGCTGGCAGTTACTGCTAACGAAGGCGCTAAGCTTGGCCTCATTTTATTGGATGCCCGCCGCGCAGCACGTAGTATTGTAGATATTTTACGCTAAATTATCATATATAATGAAAGCCCTGTTTTCATATATTTAAGCAGGGTGAGTAATTTTATATCAAAGAGGTAAATTGATAAGTAGCTTAGAATAGCAGTATATTTTAAATTATTTAAAGCAATCAATTTACCAGATGTCTTTTGCCATAAGTATATTCATATTTGAATAAAAGATTGAATTTACTTATGGATTTTGTTTATTGGCGAAAGAAATAGTCTTAATTATTCATTAATCAGCTATATCTATTAGTGAAATGTCAAAATATTGTTTTTTTAAAGCCTAGTATTCATTAACTACTGAAATAATAAATATCTTAATCTTAAAATAATAACTAAATTATTTTTAAAAACACTGAATAAAAAATTTTAGAAAAGAATTCCAATAGATCATTCCTACAATTGTATATAAATAATACTATGCACTAACACAGGATAAATAAATTCTTATTGGTCAGATTTTTAATACGAATAGTAGTAATTAGAATGAAATATCAGATTTTTAAGGTAATTAAAACGAAATAGGAGTAGTTAGTGCATTTATCAGTAGCACTTGCTAAAATATATCCATTAGGATCCAAAATAAATTAGATGAAAATTGCCAAAAAAAAGCCGGTTTTACAGCATTTGAATCAAATATTCAGTTTAAATGTCGATAATCGCAGTAATGCCAGCCTTGTTCCGACTTATAGACAGTGGCGGCAATGGATATGGCAAACGTGTAAGAATAGTTATAACCGAGCCAATATTGCCATATTACTATGTAATGAAGATGCGGCATGCCAATTTAATCATAATTATCGAAACAAAAATTATGCAACTAACGTTCTGAGTTTTGCACTCAATGAAGGTGAGAGTATGTATTTACCTAACTGCTCAGAACTCAATGGTGATCTGGTTTTTTGTCCGCAGGTGATAGAAAAAGAAGCAGCTGATCAGCATAAATCAGTAATAGCGCATTACGCTCATCTTACTGTCCATGGTGTTTTACACCTGATGGGCTATGATCATATTGATGATGATGAAGCAGAAATTATGGAAGCGCTTGAAATTCGTATTCTGCATCAGTTAGGATATACCAATCCCTATATACAGGATGAATATTGATTATGGACGAAAGTTCATCGAAACCCGGATTTTTTGAGCGACTGGTTAATCGTATATCTGGAGAGACGCCGGATACTGAAGAAGACGTACTGCAAACCTTGCGGGAAGCCCATGAACGACAGGTTTTTGATGCAGATACCTTACAATGTCTGGAAAATGTACTGGACTTCGCTGATCTGGAAGTACGCGACGCGATGATAACGCGCAGCCAGATGGATGTGATTAAGATTGATGATTCATTAGACAAAATTATTACTTATATCATTGATACTGCTCATTCTCGTTTTCCGGTAATTGGTGAGGATAAAGATGAAATTCTGGGTATCCTGCATGCAAAAGATTTACTCAAATACTGGAATAAAACAGAGCATTTTCAGCTAGAGCAAATATTACGTCCTGCTGTATTTGTTCCGGAGGGTAAATCACTGAATACATTGCTGAAAGAATTCCGTGAGCAACGTAATCATATGGCTATTGTTGTTGATGAATATGGCGGTACTTCCGGACTGGTGACATTTGAAGATGTAATAGAGCCTATCATTGGTGATATCGAAGATGAATTTGATGAAGATGATAGTGCTGATAATATTTTTGCAGTGTCTGCTGAGCGGTTTCGCGTTAATGCGGTGACAGAAATAGAAGATATCAATGCATTCTTCGGTACTGATTATTCTGATGAAGAAGTAGACACTATTGGTGGTCTGGTTATTCAGGAAATAGGCCACATGCCAGTACGAGGTGAAAAAATTACCATTGGTAAATTAAACTTCACAATAGCCCGGGCTGATGCACGGCGCTTACAGACACTAATGGTAACTGTTAAACATGATGTAGATTAGTATACTTAATGCGTTTGCGCATTGAAAATTTTTTTATTTACATTGTTTTAGCTACAGAAACATAGAGATAGCTTATCAATCCGTATTTTATAGAAGGCAATATTTATGGTAATTAATCATATATTGTATTGAAAATATATTATTAAAATATAATGAATATTGATGTTTGCCATTAATGGCTAATGTAATTATTAAATTTTAATTTAGCTGTCTAAAAGCTGCGGAGATTTATGTGACTGCTCAACCGGAGATAGCTGCACAACATTCTTCTGCTATGAAGTGTCATGCTATTTTAGCTAAAGCATGGGTGTACTGGCCGTTATTATTCATATCTGCGGTTCTGGTACCATTTACCTTTGCTCCTTATTATCATTATTGGTTATTACCAGTTTTACTGGCGGTATTGCTGATTTTGCAGAGTGTACGGCCACAATGGCGTATCAGGACAGCCTATCTGTGGGCATTAACTGCATATACATCATTACTCTACTGGATAGATATTGCTTTACATGATATTGCCGGATTAGCGCAAATTTGGGCCTGGCCGCTGACATTGATATTACCTGCTTATTTGGCTATTTATCCTGCTATAGTATTCTGGTTACTGGGTAAATTCAGGTTTTCAGGCACTATTTGCCATACTATTGTATTGCCTTTGTTATGGTGTCTGGCTGAATTTGTCCGTGAACGTGCACTAACAGGTTTTGGCTGGGGCATCTGGGGTTATAGCCAAATAGCAGATTCGGCTCTGGCCGGTTATGCACCAGTGGGTGGTATTTTTCTGGTTACACTGGTTACTGTAGCCAGTGGTGCCTGGCTGGCTGAGTTGGTACTGGCAAAAAGCTGGAGAGTAAAGATTAGCTGTGGTGTTGCATTAATAAGTGTATGGTTGCTTGGAGCAATATTATTACAGTTTCACTTTACACAGTCAGATGGCACTCATGCCAGGATTGCTCTGGCACAAGGCAATATTCCGCAGTCATTCAAATGGGATGAGCGGTCATTACAGCCAACATTACAACGTTATTTTGATCAGATAGCCAGTACCCATGCAGATATTGTTATTTTGCCAGAAACAGCGATTCCGGTAATGCGTCAGGATATGCCTGCTGAACTATTAGATGAATTTACTCAGCTTGCGCGCAGCCATGGTTCTGCACTCGCCGTGGGTATTCCGCAATATACGGCAGATGGAACCGGTTATCAAAATGCAGTGATTAATTTTACAGCTACTCCTGTAACAGCCGGATTACCTTTCTATGCAAAAAATCATCTGGTTCCGTTTGGTGAGTATATTCCTTTTCCGGCTTTACTGGGCTGGCTGTATAGTAAGATGGACATGCCACTGGTCGGTTTTTCTGGTGGTGGCATAGGACAAATGCCTTTACAACTGGCTAATCAGCGTATTGCATTTAATATTTGTTATGAAGATGGTTTCGGAGATGAACTAATTGCTACAGCCAAACAGGCGAGTTTACTGGCAAATGTAAGCAATATGGCCTGGTATGGAAAGTCACATGCTATGCAGCAGCAATTACAGCAATCTCAGGCACGTGCATTAGAAACAGGGCGCTATATGGTTCGTGCAACCAATACAGGAATGACTGCAATTATTAATCCTAAAGGGAAAGTTGTGGCACAACTCAAACCTGATACTGCATCTGTATTAGAAGGTGAAATATCCGGTTATAAAGGTAGTACACCCTATATGCGACTCGGAAGCAGCTGGTCTTTGGCTTTGATCAGTCTGTTTTTACTGTTAATACTAGGTATTTATGGACATTATCGCCATTGAATAAACCAAACTAATGCGTATAATGATAAATTTATACAATCATAATTTTGAATATACATTATTTTTCCTATAATGAACAAATCATAAATAGTAATTGAAGTACAGTAATATTTTAATTACAATGATAAATTATTAACTCAGTTATTAATTGTTTTCCTGCAATAAACAATGTGTTATTGTAGGGAGCGAAAAATAATTAAATAGCTGGGCACACAGAGAAAGGACAGGCATGAATACCGCTTTTGCATTACCCGTGCTGACCGGGCATGGTAGTTTGGAGCAATACATTCATACCGTAAACAATATTCCTATGCTTTCTCCTGAGGAAGAACAGGATTTGGCGGTACGCCAGACCGAAGGGGATTTAGAGGCTGCAAAAAAACTGATTTTGTCCCACTTGCGTGTAGTCGTTTCTATCGCTCGTGGTTATGATGGTTATGGTCTGAATCAGGCTGATTTGATTCAGGAAGGCAATATTGGTTTGATGAAAGCGGTAAAACGCTTTCAGCCAAGTCGTGGCGTACGTTTATTTTCGTTTGCGGTACATTGGATTAAAGCTGAAATACACGAATTTATTTTACGTAACTGGCGTTTGGTACGTGTAGCTACTACTAAACCACAGCGTAAATTATTCTTCAATTTACGCAGTATGCGCAAATCTATGGCTGCGTTAAGTAACAAAGAAGCACAGTCGATTGCTGATGATTTAGGTGTGAAACTGTCTGAAGTTCTGGAAATGGAACAGCGGATGACAGGTAAGGACATGTCGCTGCTGGCAGAAAATGATGATGAGGATAATTTTGCACCGATAGACTGGCTGACTGACAGTACTACAGAACCAACACAAGTACTGGCGCAGCAGGCGCATTATACTCTGCAGACCGAAGGTTTGCAGAATGCACTGGCTAAACTGGATGATCGCAGCCGGCATATTGTTGAAAGTCGCTGGCTGGCAGATGATGGTGGATTAACCTTGCATGACCTGGCTGGTGAATATGGTGTATCTGCAGAACGTATCCGCCAGATTGAAGCCAAAGCTATGCAGAAATTGCGTGGCTATCTTTCTGAAAAAGAATGAGATTTATATCGTGCTATTCAGAAATATGAAAATAAATTCAATCTGATTTGTGTATTTTAAAAACAAATTAACTGAAGATAAATTTGCTATCTTGATAGCTAATATGCGGATAAAAAATACAGGATATGAAATATCCTGTATTTTTATATGTTATGAAGATGTTATTTAATCAATTTTTTGGCTGAATTTATGGCTGCATAATGTAAAACCGTTTTTCAGATATAAATGATGCATATTGCTACTATCCGAAGATACATTTGAATCAGCATGAATACTGCTACAGTGTTCATTTATTGCAATTGTTTTCAATGTTTTGAAAATCTGGCTAGCCTGCTCATCAGCTATGGGTAAATGAAGGCTGGCTAAATCATCAATATGTATATGGCGTCCAGAAGCAAAGTTAGTCACAATTCGAAAGCCACAAACGGTCACGGCATTCTGTTTACCTTCTTCAAATATTCCCAAAAGACGATAACCTTCGGTCTGCTGAATTTTGACCAGATCCTGAAACTGAGCTATATCACGAATATTGGGATGCAACAGATGCAAAGCTGCAAAAGCAGAACTAGTCTCTGCAGGAGTCAGTTCACGTAATTGATTAACCGGAACCTGTAGTTCTATTTCTATTTCTGTTTGAATTGTATTTAATTGTGTTTGTGCTGTTTCTGCATTTTTCTGAGATACAGCATCGGTGAGTGTAATTTGTTTATGTTCCTGTTCTTCTAATAAAGATTTGCAATCCAGAATACGTAGGTCGTTATCACGGGCAAAGTCCATCAGAAAATTGAATGCTGTGCTGCTGATTTCTTCCAGTTTACGATCAACGGCAACACAACGAATATTATCTATTAAAATAGGACGAACCCATTGATGATAAGACAGACGATGTCCCTGATCAAAAGAGGACAATATACCGCATAAACGCTCGGCCCAGTCACTGGGACGAAAACGTTTATTATTATTAGTCATACCCTGGATAACGATTTCATACGGATTGCAAATTAGCATGTTGACCTCTTGATAGAAACATGAAGTTTCAATAATGCATATATTTATTTTTACTGTCGTGATTAATTATACCTGATACGGCATATTTAATGTATGTCACATGTGTGTGTTTTCTATTGAAATTATTTATGCAAAAAGAATAATAAATGTAATTTTATTTCATCTGCTACTTTTATTCTCTCAGATACAATTTCTGATAAAGATATCATCTGGAGTTGATATGTATTTATATCTATTGAGCTGATTAGTTTATATGCAGAATTGAAATATAAATGGTTTATATAACTATTTTATTTGTTCTATAGGCTATATCAACCAGATTGATTATGTCATTTGTCTGAGGGATTCATTAGCAAAAAATAAGATAAATACCTCAGTAATTTTGATACATCTTTGCAGATTTAAAATAAAGATGTATGGTGTTATTAAAATTTTTGCTTGCTGCAAATTGCAGAATTAACAATTTGGATTTGATGAATGTCATTAAGACTGTCTTGATGAGTAACATTCAAAAATTCTGAAAAGAGGAGAGTTATATGAAAAAAATCACAGCGATGATTAAACCATTCAAGCTGGATGATGTACGTGAAGCACTGGCTGAAATAGGTGTGCAAGGAATGACTGTCAGTGAGGTAAAAGGTTTTGGCAGGCAAAAAGGACATACTGAAATCTATCGGGGTGCAGAATATGAAGTCGATTTTTTACCTAAAATTAAAATAGAAATTGTACTCGTAGATGATCTGGTAGAGCGGGCTGTTGAAGCGATAATGACATGTGCCAGTACAGGTAAAGTGGGTGACGGCAAAATTTTTGTTTCAGCGGTTGAGCAGGTGGTGCGAATACGTACAGGTGAGTCCGGATCGGATGCTGTATAAATAATCTGAATATTTATTAAGGGAAATACAATGAAGTTGATTGATAAATGTGTAGTAACGACAGCTCTGTTATTACCATTGCCGCTACTGGCTGCTGATTTGTCCGGATGGTGGCGACCGCTGTCAGAGATAAATGCAGGTAATACAGCATGGGTAATGACTTCTGCCGTACTGGTTTTGCTGATGACTGTTCCGGGTCTGGCATTGTTTTATGGTGGAATGGTACGAAAAAAAAATGTATTGGGTACCATGATGCACAGCTTTGTCGTTGCCGCTCTGGTGAGTGTGCTGTGGATGATAATAGGCTATTCTTTAGCTTTTACCCCGGGTAATTCATTTATAGGTGGTTTGGATCGATTTATGCTTGGTGGTATGGGGCTGGATAAAACCAGAGAAATGACTACTATTGTTAATGGAGATGGTACTGTTCCTGAGTCAGTATTCATGTTTTTTCAAATGACCTTCGCTATTATATCTACGGCTATTGTGACAGGTGCTTTTGCCGAACGTCTGAAATTTTCAGCCTTATTGTTATTTTCCGGTTTTTGGGTTACTTGTGTTTATGCGCCGATATGTCACTGGGTCTGGGGCGGAGGCTTTATGAGTAATACGCAAACACCGGTTCTGGATTTTGCCGGCGGAACGGTTGTGCATATTAATGCCGGTGTTGCCGGACTGGTAGCTGCACTGGTGATTGGTAAACGTCTGGGATACGGTAAGGATGTAATGGCACCACATAATATGGTACTTACTCTAACCGGTGCTGCGATGCTATGGGTTGGCTGGTTTGGCTTTAATGCCGGTTCAGCTGGTGCTGCGGATGCTTCTGCCGGTATGGCTATGGCTGTGACTCAGATAGCAGCAGCTTCAGCAGCATTAACATGGATGTTATGTGAAAAACTGGCAGGACATAAACCTTCTGCATTGGGTATGGCTTCTGGTGCAGTGTCCGGTCTGGTAGGCATTACACCTGCTGCCGGGTTTGTCGGTCCACAAGCTGCATTGGTAATCGGAGTATTGACAGCTGTTGCTGCTTATTTTGCCGCAGTATATTTAAAACGCAGATTTGGTTATGATGATTCGCTTGATGCCTTTGGTATTCATGGCTTTGGCGGTATCGTTGGTTCAATTTTAACTGGTTTGCTATTCAGTAACGCCATTTTTGGCGGTGAGGCGGCTATAGGTAGTCAACTGCTGGCACAGATTAAAGATGTAGTTATTACAATTGTATACAGCGTAATTATGACTTATCTGATTCTTAAAATTGTGGCAATTGTATGTCGCGGTTTACGTATTGATCATGATTCAGAACGCGAAGGTATGGATGTGAGTATCCATGGTGAACGTATTGAATAAGTATGGTTGATTCTCAATTCTGTTTGAAATGAAAAACTGACCGGCTGTGAAAAACCGGTCAGTTTTATTTTATCTGCTGGATTCTGATAACGTAGACAGTCTGGTTTAACGGTATAAATATTGACGTAAAAAACGCAAAGCATATTCCACAGCCTGAGTGCGGATTGTATCTCTGTTACCGTTAAACTGATAATTTTTAGCCCAGATACGCTGTTTGGTTGCCAGCCCGAACCATACTGTACCAACTGGTTTTTCGGCACTTCCTCCAGTTGGTCCGGCAATACCGGAAATCGAAATAGCATAATTTGCTTTCGAATTAATCAGAGCACCCAGTGCCATTTCGCGTACACATTCCTCACTGACAGCTCCATAATGGCGCAAAGTTGTTTCGTTAACATTAAGTAACTGTTTTTTTGCCTGATTGCTATAAGTGACATAGCCCATATTAAACCAATTTGAACTACCCGGCAGGCGAGTTAGTTCTGCTGCCAACAAGCCCCCGGTACATGATTCGGCACAGGTTACCGTATGTCCCAGTTCATCCAGTTTGGTGGTAATGTCAATTAAGGTTTGTGTCATGATGATGTTTTCTGAAATAGTCAATGAGGCCGTTAGTTGAAGCATCATGGTGTAGCGAATCATTAGTACTTAATTCCGGTTCAATATTTTTAGCCAGAACTTTTCCGTACTCTACACCCCACTGATCGAATGAATTAATTCCCCAGATTACACCCTGTACAAATACTTTATGTTCATACATGGCCAGCAGCATACCCAGATTAAACGGGTTAATTTCATCTATTAAGAGTGTATTAGATGGCTGATTACCCGGAAATACTTTTTGCGGAGCCATAATATCGCGTGATTTGTTATCCAGATCAATTAATTCGGCATAAGCTTCCGCCAGTGTTTTACCACGCATCAGTGCTTCAGTTTGAGCAAAGGCATTAGCAACAAGTACTTTATGCTGGGTACTGACATGATAAAAACTGTTAACTGGAACAATAAAATCGGAAGAAATCAGTCGTGGCCCCTGGTGCAGTAATTGAAAAAAAGCATGCTGGCAGTTAACACCTTCCTCCCCCCAGATTATCGGACCAGTATCAAAGTCCAGCCGTTCTCCATAACGGCTTACCTGTTTTCCATTACTTTCCATGTCCAGCTGCTGCAAGTGCGCAGCCAGACGGCGCAGTCCGTGGTCATAAGGAATAATTGCATGGCTGGTTGTGGTATAAAAGGTGTGATACCACAATCCGATCAGTCCGAGTAAAACCGGAATATTATGTCTTAGCGGTGCATGAAAAAAATGTTCATCCATTGCTCTGCCGCCAGCAAGAAAATCCTGAAAATTTTCTTTACCAATGGCACAAATAACTGATAATCCAATAGTTGACCAAACAGAGTAGCGGCCGCCTACCCAGTCAAACATGGAGAATGTATGATCCGAAGTGATACCAAAAGCCTGTGCTTTATCAACAGCACTGGTTATCGCTATAAAATGGCGGCTGATATCAGCTTCACTCATTCCCTGTTGTAAAAACCAATTACGTGCGGTTTGTGCATTCAGCAAAGTTTCAGGTGTAGTAAAGGATTTGCTAGCAATGATAAAAATGGTTGTGGCCGGATTAATTTTATTCAATACCTGAATCAGGTTGGCGCCGTCAACATTGGCAACATAATAAATATTCAGACCAGTTTGCTGAAACGGACGTAAGGCCAGTGTCACCATTTCCGGACCAAGATGAGATCCGCCAATACCTATATTAATAATATCCGTAATACGTTCATTACCAGCTCCAGTATATTCACCATTGCGCACTGATTCGGCAAAGCAGTAGGCTCGTTCCAGTTCCCGATGGATATCCGGTACGATATTATGATCATCAACATACAATTCAGCATGCGGCGGTAACCTGAGTGCTGTATGTAATACGGCACGATTTTCGCTAACATTAATTTTATCACCGCGGCGCATTTTATCAGTCCAGCCACGTACATCTGCAATATTGGCCAGCTCAATCAGTAATGCAAGTGTATCTTCAGTAATACGGTTTTTGCTGTAATCCAGTAACAGACCATTTAATTGTTCATGCATTTGTGCAAAACGATCCGGCTGCTGACGGAATAAGTCGCGCATATGCAAGAAACGGGTGCTGCGCTGATGCTGATGCAATTGTGCCCAAATGGCTGTCTGATTAATGGGGCAGGACGGATTGATCATAACCGGAATTAATTTCAGCAAAGATAAATAGGGCAGTATACAAAATCAGCTAGGTATTGTTAAGAAGTGTTCGCGATAATAAGCCATTTCCTCAATGCTTTCCTTAATATCATCCAGAGCCTGATGCGCACCTTTTTTACTAATGCCTTTGACAATGGCAGGATTCCAGCGTCTAGCCAGTTCTTTAAGAGTAGAAACATCCAGATTGCGGTAATGGAAGTAAGCTTCCAGTCGCGGCATGTAGCGCACCATAAAGCGGCGATCCTGATGAATGGAATTGCCACACATTGGTGAGGCTTTTTCCGGTATCCACTCACTGATAAAAGCCAGCAATTTTTCTTCAGCCTCAGCTTCTGTTAACGTGGAAGCTTTTACTTTATCTACCAGACCAGTACGGGTATGAGTGGTGGTATTCCATTTATCCATATGATCGATAATGCTGTCTGGCTGATGAATTACCAGTACTTCAGACTGTGCGAGTATATTCAGGTCACTATCGGTAATGATCATAGCAACTTCTATAATACGGTCTGTATCCGGATTTAATCCGGTCATTTCCATATCCAGCCACGCAAGATTTTTAGCGTTTTGCATATCTTAATCTTGATTAATAATAAAATATGATTTTAGCTTCTTTCTGATAAGGCTGATAGGTTAAGCTGATTTTTTTACCTATATCTAGAGCTAAAATCAGGCAAAAGTAATTGTTTTAGGAAAACACAGAACAGACTGAATTTCAATTATTCTAAATTGAATATAATTTGTGTAATGTTGTAAGTAGTTTTGGATATTATCACAAGATAACATACAGTAATAAATATATTATTCAGTTAAATAATCATGTTAATTTTAAATAGAAGGATGTTTATTCAGACACTTTTCAGCCAGTAACAGATAAACTCCGTTAAAATGATTATTTTCAGGTACAAAGTATTTTTATGGTGTTTTATCTTTCTGCCCAAACAATTTATATATTGTTTTTATTATTTTTCATCTGCAGCATATGTGGCCAGCTATATCTTTCGGTTCGCCAAAGTAAAGCTGTACTGGCACATCGTAGCCATGTTCCGTCGGCTTTTGTACAAAGTGTGTCTCTGGCAGAGCATCAGAAAGCAGCAGATTATACTTTGGCCAAGCAGCGTCTGGCTCGTTATGAAATTCTGTTTCAGGCATTATTATTGCTAATATTCACACTTGGTGGCGGTCTTGATCTATTAGCGCATTTAAGTCAGAAATGGGTGCAGCACGATATTGCACAGGGAATTGTGCTTATTGGTCTGTTTGCTTTGGTTAATATGATTCTTGGCTGGCCGATCGCCTGGTACCGCAGTTTTTGTCTGGAGGCAAAATTTGGCTTTAACAAAATGACCATGGCTACTTTTATTGCTGATCAGTTTAAAGGTAGTCTTATAGCCATTATTGTTGGCTTGCCCTTACTGTATATTATTCTGTGGCTGATGCGGATTCTGATTGCAGCAAACTGGTTTGGTGGCGCATGGTGGCTGGCTGTATGGCTGGTATGGGTCAGTTTTTCCTTATTACTGATGTGGGCTTTTCCAAAATGGATTGCGCCGCTTTTCAATAAATTTGAACTATTGAAAGATGATGCATTGCGAACCCGGATTGAAAACTTGTTGCAGCGTACTGGTTTTCAGAGTGATGGTATTTTTGTAATGGATGGCTCCAGACGCAGCGGGCATGGTAATGCTTATTTTACTGGTCTGGGGAAACATAAGCGCATTGTATTTTTTGATACCTTACTGAAAGATATGCAGATAAGTGAGGTTGAGGCTGTGCTGGCTCATGAGTTAGGTCATTTTGCCCACAAACATGTATTCAAACAAATGATTGTTACTTTTATATTGGCTTTAATTGTTTTTGCTGTTTTGGGCTGGCTATTACCTCAGACTGGTTTTTATACTGGTCTGGGTGTGCATGAAGTCAGTCATGCTATGGCTTTATTATTATTCATGTTGGTACTGCCCGTATTTACTTTTCCGTTTTCACCATTGTCGAGTGTTTTGTCGCGTAAAAATGAATTTGAAGCAGACCGTTTTGCAGCAAAATATGCAAATGCCGATGATCTGATTCATGCTTTAACCAAACTTTATCGTACTAATGCCTCCAGTCTGGTTAGCGATATCTGGTATTCGCGGTTTTATGATTCGCATCCGGGAGCACGGGAACGTATTGCGGCATTACAAACAGCCGTAAAGGCAGACTGAGAATGGCGCAGCCTGCGAATGAATTATTAACAGCACAGATTATTACCAGTTTCGGGCGCCGCTTCATGGTGCGCACACATGCGGGTAAAACTTATGAAGCCACTACGCGAAAGAAAAGAGTTGATTTTGCTTGTGGTGATGAAGTCCATATTAGTCATATCAATCAGCAGCAGGCTGTAATTGAGGATTATTTACCCCGGCGCAGCCTGCTTTACCGGCAGGATGCTACGCGCAGTAAACTCATTGCGGCCAATGTTACCCTTATGCTAATCGTACTGGCTGCTGTACCGACTCCCAGTGAATTATTATTGCAGCGTGCATTACTGGCTGCAGAGGCTGCGGATATACCGCCACTGATTGTATTAAATAAGGCAGATTTACCACAAAATAAGCTTTGGCTCGAAAAATTGGCGTTTTATCAGAGTCTGGGTTATCAGGTAATCAATATTAGTGCCTTATATAATGTGGCTGAGCTACACCGGTATTTGCAGGGAGAGCGGGCAATCCTGTTAGGTCAGTCAGGTATGGGTAAATCAACTTTAACCAATGCATTACTGGGTAATGAACAGGCAAGGGTAGGTGATATCTCAGCGGCACTGGATTCAGGCCGTCACACCACGACTCATGCACAATTATATGATCTGGATGCACACAGTCAGCTTATTGATTCGCCCGGATTGCAGGCATTTGGCTTACATCATTTGTTAGTTAGTAATCTGCTGCATTATTTCCCTGATATGCGTCAGTATATCGGAGAGTGCCGCTTTCATAATTGTACTCATCGTCAGGAACCGGGCTGTGCACTGAAACAGGCTGCGGCAGACGGGAAACTGAAGCCTGAGCGGCTTCAGTTTTTGCAAAGTATTACTGATGAATTAATCAGATAATATTTATATTCAGGCAGAGTAAAAATACCCGAAATCCAGACTAATAGTCATGTATAAGGCATAAACGTTGTTTTTTATCTAAAAATCCGTGCTTTACTTGCATAAAAAATTGATTCATGCAGAGTAAACATGATACTATCGCCATCTTGCCGATTTTACGTCGGCAAGATTCTTTATTTGTGCGAGGCCAATCAATCGTAATTGGTCCCTTTATAAAAGGAAATAACTATGACTTTAGGTCTGGTTGGGCGCAAAGTAGGCATGACGCGCGTGTTCGATGAGAACGGCGCATCAGTTCCGGTAACTGTACTGGATATGTCTGCCAATCGCGTCACTCAACTCAAATCCGAAGCTACTGACGGCTACACTGCCGTACAGGTAACTTTTGGTCAGAAAAAAGCCAATCGCGTAAGCAAGGCACAGGCAGGTCATTTTGCCAAGGCAGGTGTTGAAGCCGGTCGTGGTTTGGTTGAATTTGCTGTTTCTGAAGAAAAACTGGCTGAATTGTCTGCCGGTGCTGAAATCAATGTCGGCATTTTTGCAGCAGGTCAGTTAATTGATGTCACTGGTACCAGTAAAGGTAAAGGCTTTTCTGGCACCATCAAACGTCACAATTTTGGTTCTCAGCGTGCTTCTCACGGTAACTCACGCTCTCATCGTGTGCCTGGTTCAACCGGTATGGCACAGGATCCGGGTCGCGTATTCCGTGGCAAACGTATGGCCGGACAGTACGGTAACGTTAAGTCCACCATTCAGAATCTGGAAATCGTACGCGTAGACACCGAACGTCAGTTATTGCTGGTAAAAGGTGCGGTGCCCGGTGCGGTTAACAGCGACGTTGTCGTGCGTCCGAGCGTGAAGGTAGGTGCGTAATGGAACTGAAATTAATTGATGCTCAGGGTCAGGTTGCAGGTGCAGTTGCTGCGTCTGACGCATTGTTTGCACGTGAATACAATGAAGATCTGGTTCACCAGCTGGTTACAGCTTTTCTGGCCAATGCCCGTTCCGGTAACCGTTCACAGTTAACCCGTGCCGAAGTAAAACACTCCACTAAAAAACCATGGCGTCAGAAAGGAACCGGCCGTGCCCGTTCCGGTATGACATCTTCTCCGCTGTGGCGCAGTGGTGGTCGTGCGTTCCCGAATAAACCAGATGAAAACTTTACCCAGAAAGTAAATCGTAAGATGTACCGTGCGGGTATGGCAGCCATTCTGTCTCAGCTGGTACGCGATGAACGCCTGTTTGTTATTGATGAATTGTCTGCTGCTACTCCTAAAACCAAAGCATTTGCTGAACAGGTTAAAAATCTGGGTATGGAGCAGGTATTGTTCATTACCAAACAGCTGGATGAAAACGTTTACTTGTCTAGCCGCAACCTGCCTAATGTACTGGTTCTGGAAGCACAGCAAACTGATCCGTACAATCTGTTACGCTTTAAGAAAGTGGTGCTTACCAAAGCAGCAGTTGCACAACTTGAGGAGCAATGGGTATGAATCAACAACGTTTAATGCAAGTGCTCTTGGCTCCTGTTGTTTCCGAAAAAAGCAACATGCTGGCTGAAAAACGCAACCAGATGACGTTTAGAGTATTGCCGAATGCCACTAAACCTGAAATTAAGGCAGCAGTGGAACTATTATTTAATGTGAAAGTGGATTCTGTAGCCACAACCATCATTAAAGGCAAAAACAAACGTTTTGGCCGTACCATCGGTAAGCGCAGCGATGTTAAGAAAGCTTATGTCAGCCTGGCGGCTGGACAGGAGCTGGATATTGAATCTGCTGCCGCTTCTGCAGATAAGGAATAAGCACTATGGCTATTGTTAAAATGAAGCCGACTTCTGCTGGCCGTCGCGGAATGGTACGCGTGGTTGCGGAAGGCTTGCATAAAGGTGCACCCTATGCACCATTATTAGAAAAACAGTCTTCAACTGCCGGTCGTAATCACGGCGGACGCATTACAACCCGTCATAAAGGTGGTGGTCACAAACACCATTACCGTATTGTTGACTTTAAACGTAATGATAAAGACGGTATCGCTGCTAAAGTGGAACGTATTGAGTACGATCCGAACCGTACCGCTCATATTGCGTTATTGTGTTTTGCAGATGGTGAACGCCGTTACATTATTGCGCCGCGTAATGTTCAGGTAGGTGCCGTATTGGTTTCCGGTTCTGAAGCTGCAATTAAAGCTGGTAATAATCTGCCAATCCGCAATATTCCGGTAGGTACAACTCTTCATTGTATCGAAATGAAACCGGGTAAAGGTGCACAGATTGCCCGTTCAGCTGGTGCATCTGCTGTATTGCTGGCAAAAGAAGGCGTATATGCACAGCTGCGTCTGCGTTCAGGTGAAGTACGTAAAATTCATGTTGATTGCCGTGCCACCATTGGTGAAGTAGGCAATGAAGAACAAAGCCTGCAAAAACTGGGTAAAGCCGGTGCTAAACGCTGGCGTGGTATTCGTCCGACCGTACGCGGTGTTGTGATGAACCCGGTTGACCACCCGCATGGTGGTGGTGAAGGTCGTACTGGTGAAGCTCGTGAACCGGTTAGCCCATGGGGTACACCGACTAAAGGCTATCGTACTCGTCGTAATAAACGCACGAACAATATGATTGTTCGCCGCCGTTACTCAAATAAAGGTTAACTGATATGGCTCGTTCATTAAAAAAAGGCCCATATGTCGACCTGCATTTACTGAAAAAGGTCGATGCGGCTCGTGCTAATAACGACAAACGCCCGATTAAAACCTGGTCACGTCGTTCCACTATTCTGCCTGATTTTATCGGTCTGACCATTGCTGTACACAACGGCCGTACCCACGTGCCGGTATTTATCAGCGATAACATGGTTGGTCATAAGTTGGGTGAGTTCTCATTGACCCGTACCTTCAAAGGCCATTTGGCTGATAAGAAGGCTAAAAAATAAGGGAT
Organism: Snodgrassella sp. ESL0304; assembly: GCF_013344995.1. Classification (NCBI taxonomy): domain Bacteria; kingdom Pseudomonadati; phylum Pseudomonadota; class Betaproteobacteria; order Neisseriales; family Neisseriaceae; genus Snodgrassella; species Snodgrassella sp. ESL0304. Next base: position 134,359 of record NZ_JAAEDR010000017.1, on the reverse strand, counting down.
AAAACATGAGAGTTAGTGCACAACACAAAAATGCCCGTATTTCAGCACAAAAAGCCCGTCTGGTAGCTGACTTAGTACGTGGTAAAGATATTGCCCAGGCGTTGAATATTTTGACATTCAGCCCGAAAAAAGGTGCTGAACTGATTAAAAAGGTGCTGGAATCTGCAGTAGCCAATGCTGAACACAACGAAGGTGCTGATATCGATGAACTGAAAGTGGTTACTATTTATATCGACAAAGGTCCGAGTCTGAAACGTTTTCAGGCACGTGCTAAAGGTCGTGGTAACCGCATCGAAAAACAAACTTGTCACATCAACGTGATTGTAGGCAACTAAGGAAAAGCGATGGGACAAAAAATTAACCCTACAGGCTTTCGCCTGGCAGTGAATAAAGATTGGTCTTCCAAGTGGTTTGCCAAAAGCGGCGACTTTTCCAAAGTGCTGAAAGAAGATATCGACGTGCGTCATTTTTTACGCAAACGTCTTGCAAATGCTTCTGTAGGTCGCGTGGTAATTGAACGCCCGGCAAAATCTGCACGTATTACCATTTACAGTGCCCGTCCTGGTATTGTAATCGGTAAAAAAGGTGAAGACATTGAAGTATTAAAACGTGATTTGCAGAAAATCATGGGCGTGCCGGTGCATGTAAACATCGAAGAAATCCGTAAACCGGAAATCGATGCGCAAATTATTGCGGACAATATTGCCGGACAACTGGAAAAACGCGTTATGTTCCGTCGTGCCATGAAACGTGCTATGCAGAATGCTATGCGCGTTGGCGCCAAAGGCATCAAAATTATGTCTTCAGGTCGTCTGAACGGTATCGAAATTGCGCGTACCGAATGGTATCGTGAAGGTCGTGTGCCTTTGCATACCCTGCGTGCCAATGTTGACTACGCTACCAGCGAAGCCAAAACTACATATGGCATTATCGGTATCAAAGTCTGGGTTTACAAAGGTGAACTGACACCGGGTGAAATTCAGGCTAAGCCGGAACAGGACAAGAAACACAGCAGAAAGGCAGGTGGTCGAAATGCTGCAGCCAACTAGAATGAAATACCGCAAACAGCAAAAAGGCCGCAACACCGGTATTGCTACTCGTGGCAATAAAGTTAGCTTTGGTGATTTTGGTCTGAAAGCTGTGGGTCGCGGTCGTTTGACTGCACGCCAGATTGAGGCAGCACGTCGTGCAATGACCCGTCATATTAAACGTGGCGGTCGTATCTGGATCCGCGTATTCCCGGATAAACCTATTACTGAAAAACCAATTCAGGTTCGTATGGGTGGCGGTAAAGGTAATGTGGAATATTACATTGCTGAAATCCAGCCGGGCAAAATGCTCTACGAAATGGACGGTGTTGATGAAACATTGGCTCGTCAGGCTTTTGAACTGGCTGCAGCCAAATTGCCGATTCAGACTGTATTTGTTAAACGCCAGGTAGGTCAATAATGAAAACCAGTGAATTGAAAGACAAATCTGTTGAGCAGTTAAACGAAGAACTGGTTGGTCTGTTGAAAGCGCAGTTTGGTTTGCGTATGCAGCACGCCACCGGCCAGCTGGGTAAAAACAGTGAGCTGAAAAAAGTGCGTCGTAATATTGCTCGTGTAAAAACCATTTTGCATCAGAAGGATGGTGAATAATGACTGAAGCTAAAAACGTACGTACTTTGCAGGGCAAAGTCGTGAGCGACAAAATGGATAAAACTGTAACAGTATTGGTGGAACGTAAAGTGAAACACCCGCTGTATGGTAAAGTAATCCGTCGTTCTACTAAAATCCATGCGCACGATGAGCAAAACCAATACGGTATTGGTGACGTTGTTGTCATTTCCGAAGGTCGCCCGTTGTCAAAAACCAAAAGCTGGGTTGTAACTGAGCTGATTGAGAAAGCACGTAATGTGTAATTAACACAACAATGTGCTGCAATTAGGGAACGAAGTCTTGCGACAATCAGATATTGTCTGTAAACTTCGTTCCTTAACTTTCAGTTTCTTGAAAGTCTCCGGCAGTCGCCGGAACTCTCCCTTCGGGACCCAAGACTGGTTTACTAGAACCGTTAATGGTTTCAGACAGCTATTAAGTGGTAACAGGCTGACTGAAAGCGGTAAATTAAGTTGGATTTTTAAAGGTAATAACATGATTCAAATGCAGACCATCTTAGATGTGGCTGACAACTCTGGTGCGCGCCGCGTAATGTGCATCAAAGTATTAGGTGGATCTAAGCGTCGCTACGCATCTGTAGGCGACATTATTAAAGTGGCCGTAAAAGACGCAGCTCCCCGTGGTCGCGTTAAAAAGGGCGATGTATATAACGCTGTGGTAGTGCGTACAGCTAAAGGTGTACGTCGTAATGACGGAGCACTGATCAAATTTGATAACAATGCAGCCGTGCTGTTGAATACCAAACTGGAACCAATTGGTACCCGTATTTTTGGCCCGGTAACCCGTGAGCTACGTACTGAGCGATTCATGAAAATCGTTTCATTGGCTCCTGAAGTACTGTAAGTGAGGTTGCAATGAAAAAGATTAAAACTGGTGATCAGGTGATCATTATTGCCGGTAAAGATAAGGGCAAACAGGGTAAAGTAGTGCGTGTTTTGGGTGATAAAGTGATTGTTGACGGCGTAAATCGTGTTAAACGTCACCAGAAACCTAACCCCATGCGTGGGATTGAAGGTGGTGTAATCACCAAAGATGCGCCATTGGCTATTTCCAATGTAGCGATTTTCAATCCGGAAACCCAAAAAGCTGACCGCGTAGGTATCAAAGTAGAAACTGTAGACGGCAAAGTAGTGCGTACCCGTGTATATAAATCTACCGGTGCCGCCGTGGGAGCTTAAGGAGTAATCAATGGCTCGTTTAAAAGACTTTTATAACACTACTGTTGTTCCTGAGTTGACCAAACAGTTCGGTTACAAATCTATCATGGAAGTACCGCGTATTGAAAAAATTACCCTCAACATGGGTGTTGGTGAAGCGGTTGCCGATAAAAAAGTAATGGAACATGCAGTTGGTGATCTGGAAAAAATTGCTGGTCAGAAACCAGTAGTAACTGTAGCACGCAAGTCAATTGCAGGCTTTAAAATCCGTGATAATTACCCGATTGGCTGCAAAGTAACTTTGCGCCGTGATCGTATGTATGAATTTCTGGATCGTCTGATTGCAATCGCTTTGCCGCGTGTACGTGACTTCCGCGGTGTAAATGGTAAATCATTCGACGGTCGTGGTAATTACAACATGGGCGTGCGTGAACAAATTATTTTCCCGGAAATTGAATACGATAAAATTGATGCTTTGCGTGGTTTAAATATTACTATTACCACTACTGCCAAAACTGACGCAGAAGCCAAAGCACTGCTGTCTCTGTTCAAATTTCCGTTTAAGGGTTAATTATGGCTAAGAAAGCACTTATTAATCGTGAGCTGAAGCGTGAAGCTTTGGCAAAAAAATATGCTGCAAAGCGTGAAGCCATTTTCGCCATCATCAATGATGCTAACGCGACTGATGAAGAACATTTTCAGGCACGTCTGAAACTGCAGGCTATTCCGCGTAATGCTGCTCCGATTCGTCAACGTCGTCGCTGCGCTTTGACCGGTCGTCCGCGTGGTAATTTCCGTAAATTCGGCTTGGCCCGTACCAAAATCCGTGAAATCGCCATGCGTGGTGAAATTCCGGGTGTCATCAAAGCCAGCTGGTAATAGGAGTATAAAATATGAGTATGCATGATCCTATTTCCGATATGTTGACCCGTATTCGCAACGCTCAGCGTGCGAATAAAGTCTCTGTAAGTATGCCTTCTTCAAAACTGAAAGTAGCAATTGCCAAAGTTTTGAAAGAAGAAGGCTACGTAGAAGATTTCGCCGTATCTACTGAAACCAAGGCGACATTGGAAATACAATTGAAATACTATGCTGGTCAGCCGGTAATTGAGCGCATTCAGCGCGTATCACGTCCTGGTCTGCGTGTGTATAAAGGTTCCAACGACATTCCTTCTGTAATGAATGGTTTGGGCGTTGTGATTGTGAGCACTTCTAAAGGCGTAATGACTGACCGTAAAGCCCGAGCCAATGGTATTGGCGGTGAGTTATTGTGCGTAGTTGCCTAAGGAGAAAACATGTCTCGAATTGCAAAACATCCGGTAGTGGTTCCGGCTGGCGTTGACGTTAAGTTTTCTCCAGAGGCTATCATTGTTAAAGGTAAAAACGGCGAATTGTCTCTGCATCAGCACGCTGAAGTAAATGTAGCATTGAATGATGGTCAGCTGGTTGTTACCGCCAATGATAACAGTACAAAAGCAAATGCTTTATCCGGTACAGTTCGTGCTTTATTGCACAATATGGTTGTGGGCGTGAGCAATGGTTTTGAGAAAAAGCTGCAACTGATTGGTGTGGGTTATCGCGCTCAGGCTCAGGGTAAAGTATTGAATCTTTCTTTAGGTTACTCTCATCCGATTAATTACGAATTGCCTGAAGGTATTACTGCTACTACTCCTTCTGCTACCGAGGTAATCATTGCCGGTGCAGATAAACAGGTAGTAGGGCAGGTGGCCGCTGAAATTCGTGGATTCCGTCCGCCGGAACCTTATAAAGGTAAAGGTGTACGTTATGCTGATGAGCGTGTCGTTATTAAAGAAACCAAGAAAAAATAATTGAGGCTCACTGATGGATAAAAATGTAGCAAGACTGCGTCGAGCACGTAAAACCCGTGCCAAAATTGCAGCCCTGAACAAAGTGAGATTGTGCGTTTTCCGCACCAATAATCACATTTATGCCCAGGTTATTAGCGCTGAAGGTGACCGAGTACTGGCTCAGGCCTCTACTCTTGAGGCTGATGTTCGTGCCAGCATTAAATATGGTAGCAATGTAGATGCTGCTGTTGTAGTTGGTAAACGCATTGCTGAAAAAGCCAAAGCGGCCGGCATTGATGCAGTGGCTTTTGACCGTTCTGGTTTTCAATACCATGGTCGCGTTAAAGCCTTGGCTGAGGCAGCCCGTGAAAACGGTTTGAGCTTCTAATAAACTGGAGACCAGAAATATGGCAAAACACGAAACTGAAGAACGCGGTGACGGCCTGATTGAAAAAATGGTTGCCGTAAACCGTGTGACCAAAGTGGTTAAGGGTGGCCGCATTATGGCCTTCTCGGCTTTAACCGTAGTAGGTGATGGCGATGGTCGCATTGGTATGGGCAAAGGTAAATCTAAAGAAGTACCTGTGGCTGTACAGAAAGCTATGGATCAAGCCCGCCGCAATATGATCAAAGTGCCTTTAAATGGACGTACCATTCATCACGAAGTAATTGGTCGCCATGGTGCAACACGTGTATTCATGCAACCGGCCAAAGAAGGTAATGGTGTGAAAGCTGGTGGTCCAATGCGTTTGGTATTTGATGCAATGGGTATTCATAATATCTCTGCTAAAGTACATGGTTCAACCAATCCATACAACATTGTTCGCGCAACTCTGGACGGATTGTCTAAGCTGTATACGCCGGCTGAGATTGCTGCTAAACGTGGCCTGACCGTAGAAGAAATTTTAGGAGCAGATCATGAGTGAGCAAAAAACCATACGCATTACACTGGTTAAAAGCCTGATTGGCACTATTGCTGCTCATCGTGCCTGTGCACGCGGTTTAGGCTTACGTCACCGCGAGCATACTGTTGAAGTGCTTGATACCCCCGAAAATCGTGGCATGATCAATAAAATCAGCTACCTTTTGAAAGTGGAGAAGTAACATGCTTTTGAATACCATTCAACCTGCTGAAGGTGCTAAACACGCGGCTCGCCGTGTAGGTCGTGGCATTGGCAGCGGTTTAGGCAAAACTTGTGGCCGAGGCCATAAGGGTCAGAAAAGCCGTAAAGGTGGTTATCATAAAGTCGGTTTCGAAGGCGGTCAGATGCCTTTGCAACGCCGGCTGCCGAAACGCGGTTTTAAATCTCTGACTGCTAATCTGAATGCAGAAGTGCGTTTAGATGAACTGGCTAAAATTGCAGTTGATGAAATTGATGTTTTAGTTCTGAAACAGGCAGGACTGGTGCCTGCTACTGCTCTGAATGTTAAAATTATTGCATCAGGCAGTATTGATAAGGCGGTAACTTTAAATGGTATTAAGGCCACCAAAGGTGCGCAACAGGCCATTGAAGCTGCCGGTGGTAAAGTAGCAGAATAAGGCAAGGACTCAAGTGGCTAATCCGCAATCCGCAACAGGACTTTCAAAGTTCGGTGATTTAAAAAATCGTCTGTTATTTTTACTTGGTGCGTTGGTTGTATTCCGCATCGGTTCACATATTCCAGTGCCCGGTGTGGATGGTGCTGCTTTGACCAAATTGTATGAAAGTGCCGGCGGGGGCATATTGAGTATGCTTAATATGTTTTCCGGCGGTTCTCTGCAACGGTTCAGTATTTTTGCAATAGGTGTAATGCCCTATATTTCAGCCTCAATTATTATTCAGCTTGCTTCTGAAATTATTCCTTCATTGAAGGCTCTAAAAAAAGAAGGTGAGGCGGGGCGCCGTACTTTGACCAAATATACCCGTTACGGTACTGTTTTGCTGGCCACTTTGCAAAGCTTTGGTGCTGCTGCATTTGTTTACCAGCAAAATGTAGTAGTTTCCGGTCAGATTGAGTTTTATTTCTCAACTATGGTTTGTCTGGTTACAGGAACCATGTTTCTGATGTGGCTGGGTGAACAAATTACTGAACGTGGTATAGGTAATGGTATTTCGCTGATTATTACCGCCGGTATTGCAGCCAGTCTGCCTGCCGGTATTGGTCGTTTGCTGACATTAACCAGTCAGGGATCAATTAGTTATCTGATGGCTGTTGCACTGATTGTTGGTGCGCTGGCATTGATATATGCTGTTGTATATATTGAAAGTGCACAACGTAAAGTACCTGTGCAATATGCCAAACGTCAGGTAGGTAATCGCATTATGCAGGCGCAAAACTCTCATCTGCCGTTCAAACTGAATATGGCTGGGGTTATTCCGCCAATTTTTGCATCCAGTATCATTTTGTTTCCATCTACTCTGTTAAGCTGGTTTGGTTCGGCAAATCCGGATAGTTGGTTACAGAAACTGGCTACATTATTGCAGCATGGTCAGCCTGTTTATATTTTGTTATTTGCAGCTACTATTATCTTCTTTTGTTATTTCTATACGGCTTTGGTGTTCAGTCCAAGGGAAATGGCAGAAAATCTGAAGAAAAGTGGTGCTTTCGTTCCGGGTATTCGGCCTGGTGAGCAAACCAGTCGTTATCTGGAGAAAGTTGTATTGCGTTTGACCTTTTGGGGCGCAATTTATATTGCTATCGTGTGCCTGATTCCGGAAGTGCTGACTTCTGCGATGAATGTACCTTTCTACCTAGGTGGCACCTCACTACTTATTCTGGTGGTGGTGACCATGGATTTTAAAACGCAAATCGCTTCTTACGTAATGAGCAGTCAGTATGAACATCTGATGAAGCGTTCTGCGATGAAATCATTATCATCACGTCGTTAAGTATTATGGCTAAAGAAGATACCATACAAATGCAGGGTGAAATTCTTGAAACCCTGCCCAACGCAACTTTTAAAGTTAAACTTGAAAACGATCACGTCGTTTTAGGTCATATCTCCGGAAAAATGCGCATGCATTACATTCGTATTTCACCCGGTGATAAAGTGACTGTGGAATTGACTCCGTACGATTTGACTCGTGCCCGCATCGTTTTCCGCGCCCGCTAAGAGTAGAAAGGAAATAATATGCGCGTTCAGCCATCGGTAAAGAAAATTTGCCGTAATTGTAAAATCATTCGTCGTAATCGTGTCGTACGCGTGATTTGTACTGACCCTCGTCATAAACAACGCCAAGGCTAATGGATAACCATAAGTCTTTGTGTTATAGTGACAGACTTTTGCCCTAAGGAAAAAATATGGCTCGTATTGCAGGGGTAAATATCCCTAACAATGCCCATATCGTAATTGGCCTTCAGGCTATTTATGGTATTGGTTCGTCTCGCGCTAAACTGGTTTGCGAAGCTGCCGGCGTTGTGCCGAGCACTAAAGTAAAAGATTTAGACGAGACTCAGCTTGATGCTTTGCGTGAACAGATTGCCAAATACCATGTAGAAGGTGATCTACGCCGTGAAGTAACCATGAACATCAAACGTCTGATGGACATGGGCTGTTATCGTGGTCTGCGTCATCGTCGTGGTTTACCGTGCCGTGGTCAGCGTACCCGTACCAATGCGCGTACGCGTAAAGGTCCGCGTAAAGCGATCGCAGGCAAGAAATAATTGATAAGGAATAATAATGGCTAAAGCAAACACAGCTCGTGTGCGCAAGAAAGTACGTAAATCCGTAAGTGAAGGTATTGTGCATGTACATGCATCTTTCAATAATACCATCATTACTATCACTGACCGTCAGGGCAATGCATTATCTTGGGCTACCTCTGGCGGTGCTGGTTTTAAAGGTTCACGTAAGAGCACACCATTTGCCGCTCAGGTTGCGGCAGAAGCAGCTGGTAAAGTTGCCCAAGAGTATGGCGTAAAAAATCTGGAAGTTCGCATTAAAGGGCCGGGTCCTGGTCGCGAATCTTCTGTGCGTGCGCTCAACGCTCTTGGTTTCAAGATTACCAGTATTACAGACGTTACTCCATTGCCACACAATGGTTGTCGGCCACCTAAAAAACGTCGTATCTAACAGGAGTATTTGAGTATGGCACGTTATACCGGCCCGAAATGTAAATTAGCCCGTCGTGAGGGCACAGATCTGTTTCTGAAGAGTGCACGTCGCTCTCTGGATTCAAAATGTAAACTAGACTCTGCTCCCGGCCAGCATGGCGCAAAAAAACCGCGTTTGTCCGGCTATGGTCTGCAATTACGTGAAAAACAGAAAATCCGCCGTATTTACGGTGTGTTAGAACGTCAGTTCCGCCGTTACTTTGCTGAAGCAGCCCGTCGTAAAGGTTCGACTGGTGAATTGCTGCTTCAGTTGTTGGAATCTCGTTTAGACAACGTGGTATACCGTATGGGGTTTGGCTCTACTCGTGCCGAAGCCCGTCAGTTGGTATCTCACAAAGCCATTACCGTGAACGGTCAGGTTGTAAACATCCCTTCTTTTCAGGTGAAAGCTGGTGATGTGGTTGCTGTTCGCGAAAAAGCCAAAAAACAGGTGCGAATTCAGGAAGCATTCAGTCTTGCCAGCCAGATCGGTTTACCAAGCTGGGTTTCTGTTGAAGAAGGCAAGCTGGAAGGTGTTTTCAAAAACATGCCAGATCGCACTGAATTGAGTGGCGATATTAATGAACAGCTGGTGGTAGAGTTTTACTCTAAATAAAGCTGGTTAAGTGAGGACAGTTAAATGCAAAACACATCCGAATTCTTGAAGCCACGTCAAATTGACGTTGACACCTTGTCTGCTACCCGTGCCAAAGTGTCTATGGAGCCTTTTGAACGTGGTTTCGGCCATACGTTGGGTAATGCTTTGCGTCGTATCTTACTGTCATCAATGAATGGTTATGCGTCGACAGAAGTAACGATTGAAGGCGTATTGCATGAATATTCTACACTTGACAGCGTTCAGGAGGATGTTGTTGATATTCTGCTGAACCTGAAAGGTGTAGTATTTAAAGTGCATGGCCGCACAGAAGTAACTTTAAGTTTGAAAAAATCAGGTGCTGGTGTTGTTACCGCAGCTGATATTGAGTTACCTCATGATGTCGAAATTGTTAACCCTGATCATGTTATCTGCCACCTGTCTGAAGGTGGTAGTATCAATATGGAAATTAAGGTTGAACAAGGCAGAGGTTATGAATCTGTGTCAGGTCGTCGTAATAAAGACGACCACAAACGTATCGGCGCTATTCAACTAGATGCAAGCTTTTCGCCTATCAGTCGTGTCAGCTTTGAAGTAGAACCTGCTCGTGTTGAGCAGCGTACTGATTTAGATCGTCTGGTTTTAGATATTGAAACCAACGGTGCTATTGACCCTGAAGAAGCAGTTCGCAATGCGGCCTGTATTTTGATTGATCAAATGTCAATTTTTGCAGATTTACAGGGTACTCCAGTTACCGTGGTAGAAGAGAAAGAACCACCGATTGATCCGATTCTGCTTCGTCCAGTTGATGATCTGGAGTTGACCGTTCGTTCAGCAAACTGCTTGAAAGCTGAAGATATTTACTATATTGGCGATTTGATTCAACGCACAGAGACTGAATTGTTGAAAACCCCGAATCTGGGTAGAAAATCTCTGAACGAAATCAAGGAAGTCCTGGCTTCCAAAGGATTGACGTTGGGTTCAAAACTGGAAGCCTGGCCGCCGGCCAGTCTGGAAAAGCCACAAGTTTGATGATTAAAGGATAATGACATGCGTCATCGTAATGGTAACCGCAAATTAAATCGCACCAGCAGTCATCGCGCTGCTATGTTGCGTAATATGGCCAATTCTTTATTGACTCACGAAACAATTGTAACTACTTTGCCGAAAGCAAAAGAGTTGCGTCGTGTAGCTGAACCATTGATTACTTTAGGTAAAAAGCCTTCACTGGCTAATCATCGTTTAGCTTTTAATCGTACACGTGATCGTGATGTTGTTGTTAAGTTATTCAATGAGTTAGGCCCGCGCTTTGCTAATCGGAATGGTGGCTATCTGCGCATATTGAAGTATGGCTTCCGTAAAGGCGATAATGCTCCGCTGGCTCTGGTTGAGTTGGTTGAGAAAGCACCTGAATCTGAAGCTGTAGCTGAGTAATCAGGCTTCACGAACAAGCCAGCCATCAGGCTGGCTTGTTTCATTTTGATTTTTTGCTTTATGGTTTTGTGAATAGTTTGAAAATGTATATTTATTTAGTTGTCGTGATGTAGTAATTCAGTATATATCTATAAATTTTAATAAGTACGATTCACTACTTTTTTCATCATTGAGTAAGTTTGGTTTTTTGTTATGATGCCGAAAATATAGTTATTTTAGGAATTAATCAATACACAAATAAAAAGCTGATTTTTGAACCGAATTTAAACTACTTGTTTAGTGTAAGTTTATTACCGTAATTCTATTTAAATACATTTGTTTGATTTAATAAGTTTGTATTTACTGTTTTAGCTTTTCAGAATTCGTTTTTCTTAAAAAGCTGCTGTTTATCTCTCTTCTGCGTATAATTATTGACGCTTAGCTGACTATTGTTATTTAAGGAGAAATCATGAAATATTTACGTTTAGTATTGTTGAGCCTGATTTTTTTATCCTCTTCATTAGTATGGGCAGGTCGTGTTTTACCTAATGATATTCATATAGTTGTATTGAAACAAGCAGAAGGACAGCAGGTTGTATTAGGAACGGCAAAAAAAGCATGGTTACGTACGTTAAGTTTGGGCTTAGTTAAAGGTAATAAAACATTTCAATTAAGCAGGGGAGTACGTATACATGATACAAATAATCGTTTTGTTACGTATAACAATTTATACAAATTTAAGAATGCAACGATAGCAGTGCGAGTTGACAGAGCAAGTCAGATTCAGGAAATCTGGGTACTGACTGATGAAGAGCAGGACGCATTAGTAAGACCTAATAATCCTCAGGTTGAATAATTATTGTAGGTGTTATGAAAAAAGTATTTATACGAACCTTTGGTTGTCAGATGAATGAATACGACAGTGAAAAAATGCTGTCTGTTCTGGCAGAAGGGCAACCATTAGAACGAACTGACAGGGCTGAAGATGCAGATATTATTCTTTTTAATACCTGCTCGGTTCGGGAAAAGGCTCAGGAAAAAGTATTTTCAGATTTGGGTCGTATCCGACCTTTGAAAGTTAAAAATCCGGATTTAATTATCGGTGTAGGTGGTTGTGTGGCTTCACAAGAAGGTGAGGCGATTATTCAGCGCGCACCTTATGTGGATGTGGTTTTCGGTCCTCAGACTTTGCATCGTTTACCACAAATGATTCTTGATAAGGAAACCAGTGGTCTGTCACAGGTAGATATTTCTTTTCCAGAAATAGAAAAATTTGATCATTTACCGCCTGCACGTGTTGAAGGTGGAGCAGCGTTCGTATCTATTATGGAAGGCTGTTCCAAATATTGCAGTTTTTGTGTTGTACCCTACACGCGCGGAGAGGAATTTTCACGTCCACTTGACGATGTGCTTACTGAAATTGCCGGTCTGGCACAACAGGGTGTCAAAGAAATTAATCTGCTGGGACAAAACGTAAACGCCTATCGCGGCGATATGGGTGATGGTGAAATTTGTGATTTCGCAACGTTGCTGCGCATAGTGCATGAGATACCCGGTATTGAACGCATGCGCTTTACGACTAGCCACCCGCGTGAATTTTCTGATGCAATTATTGAATGTTATCGTGATTTACCTAAGCTGGTATCACATTTGCATCTTCCGGTACAGTCTGGTTCCGACCGTGTTTTAATGGCAATGAAACGTGGCTATACAGCCTTAGAGTATAAACATATTATCCGTAAGTTGCGGGCTATCCGGCCGGATTTATGTTTAAGTTCAGACTTTATTGTTGGCTTTCCGGGAGAAACTGAGCGTGAGTTTGAGCAAACTCTGAAGCTGGTACAAGACCTGGCTTTTGATTTGAGCTTTGTATTTATCTATAGTCCGCGTCCGGGAACACCAGCAGCAAATTTACCGGATGATACTCCTCATGCCGAAAAAGTACGTCGTCTGGAAGCATTAAATACAGTGATTGAAGCTGAGACAGCGCGTATTAATCAATCTATGCTTGGCAGTATACAGCGCTGTCTTATAGAAGGTGTGTCTAAAAAAGATCCTAATCAGTTACAGGCGCGTACAGCAAATAACCGGGTAGTTAATTTTACAGGGCATCCTCGTCTGATTAATCAGATGGTAGAGCTGGAAATCACTGAGGCACATACTTTTTCTTTACGCGGAAAAATGGTTTTAGCCGATTAAGTGATTAATCTTTCTAATAAGGGGAAACGCTGCATTAATCCATTTATCTGGATACCGGAACATGTACATTAATACAGTATAAAGGCTGTGCTTGTTGTCGGAATGTGATGCTATATTTATTTGTTTTTTCGTCTGGTTATCAGTAAACATTTATTAATGATAACCGGTTTTGTCTGGCCTTTGTTCGGTATTAAAAGGAATTGGCATGAGCCCAGCGGGTACTTCTTTTCTGGATCGTTTTTTTAAAATTAAAGAAAGTGGCAGCAGTGTGCGCACTGAGGTGTTAGCCGGTCTGACTACTTTTTTGGCAATGAGCTATATTCTGGTAGTTAATCCTTCTATTCTTAAGGATGCCGGAATGGATTTTGGTGCGGTATTTGTGGCTACCTGTATTTCTTCAGCTTTTGCCTGCATGATGATGGGATTGGTAGCCAATTATCCGATCGCACTCGCGCCCGGTATGGGACTGAATGCTTATTTTACTTATGCTGTTGTAAAAGGTATGGGTATATCATGGCAGGTAGCACTGGGTGCAGTTTTTGTTTCCGGTATTGTTTTTATTATCTTAAGCCTGTTTAAGGTGCGCGAAGCGATTGTTAATTCACTACCGAATTCTCTCAAGTATTCTATTGGCGGCGGTATTGGTTTATTTCTGGCTCTGGTTGCGCTCAAAAGTGCCGAAGTAGTGGTATCTAATCCGAACACTCTGGTCAGCCTGGGTGATATTCATTCTCCTCAGGTGCTGTTGACGATCGTGGGCTTTTGTTTCATAGTTACTTTGGAGCATTTCCGCATACGTGGCGGAATTATTATCGGTATTTTGGCAATTACGGCTATTGCTTCAGTAGCAGGTCTTAATGAGTTTAAGGGAATATTTGCGCCTGTTCCCTCTCTGGCTCCTACCTTTTTACAGCTGGATTTTCATGATTTATTTAGCATGAGTCTGGTTAGCGTTATTTTTGTGTTTTTCTTTGTGGATTTATTTGACAGTACCGGTGTTCTGATTGGTGTTGCCGGACGTGCCGGTTTGTTAGTGGATGGCAAATTACCACGGGTAAAAAAAGCGTTGCTGGCCGATTCAACGGCAATTGTAGTCGGTGCCGGGCTGGGTACTTCTTCTACTACTGCTTATGTAGAGTCGGCAGCAGGAGCAGCTGCAGGCGGCCGTACAGGTCTGACAGCAGTGGTGGTTGGTCTTCTGATGCTGGCCAGTTTGTGGTTTTCCAAGCTTGCTGCCAGTGTGCCGGCATATGCAACTGCGCCTGCTTTGTTATATGTGGGTGTACTGATGATGCGCAGTATGATGGAAATTGACTGGAAAGATGTATCTGAAGCTGCACCTGCATTTTTTACACTGATTTTTATGCCTTTCGCTTATTCAATTGCAGATGGCATTGCAATGGGTTTTATTAGTTATGCACTAATTAAACTGTTCTGTGGCAGAGTTAAAGAAGTTTCTTATATGGTGTGGATTATTGCTGTACTATGGGCTTTTAAATTGCTCTGGTTAGGTGCATAGACAGTTCGGTTTGTTAACAGGCAGCCGTTGGGCTGCCTGAATATTTTATGGTTTTTGTTCTTCGGGCTGATGTATCAATGTAATAAGATTCATGTAACGATTAAATAAATGCAGAGGGAGAAATTATGTCTTTAATCGATGAAATTATGGACTTTAATCAGAGATTTGTTGATGCAGAAGAGTATGAGCAATTTTTTACAGATAAATATCCGGAAAAAAATCTGGCGATTGTTTCCTGTATGGACGCACGGATTCTGGATTTATTACCCCGTGCTCTGGGATTGAAGAATGGAGATGCTAAGGTAATTCGTAATGCCGGTGCTTTAGTCACCCATCCCTGGGGTTCCGTGATGCGTTCATTACTAGTGGCTGTATTTGAAATGAATGTAACTGAAATTATGGTGATCGGGCATTATGATTGCGGCATGCAGGAATTACATGTGCCTGATATGCTTGACCGAATGCGCGCCCGGGGGATCAGCGATGAGCGCCTTGAAATTCTGGAAAATGCCGGCGTAGATTTCCATAAATGGTTAACTGATTTTGATTGTGTGGAAGATGCTATTATGCATTCGGTGAATATGATACGTAAGCATCCTCTGATGCCCAGTGAGATTAGGGTGCATGGTCTGGTTATTCATCCGATTACTGGTAAGCTGAATATTGTGGTTAACGGAAATAAAGTATGAAACGTATCGGTTTGTTTGGCGGTACTTTTGATCCTCCGCATAATGGGCATATTCATATTGCACAGGGTTTTGCGGATGAGTTAATGCTGGATAATGTTATTTTTATTCCGGCTGGTGATCCGTATCATAAACCGACAGTTATCTGTACACCGGCACTACAACGTCTTGCTATGGTGGAAAGGGCAATTAGTACAGACAAACGTTTTAGTGTGTCTGATTGCGATGTACTACGTAATGGACCTACATATACTATTGATACAGTATCTCTGTTTCGTCAGGTATTTCCGCAGACTCAGTTATGGTGGTTGCTGGGAATGGATTCATTGTTGCAATTACCTCACTGGCATCGCTATCAGGCTCTGCTACAAAGTGTGAATCTGGCAATTGCTCAGCGCGGTCAACAGAGATTAACCGATTTGCCGGAATCATTGCAGCAATGGTTGCCAGATGCACTGGCTAAAAATATGACGGTACCGGATGGTAGTGATGGCGGACGTGCAGTTTTATTACAAACATCATTTTTACCAGTCAGCTCAACTGATATTCGTGCAAAATGGTCATCAGGTCATCATGATGATGTTCCGGAGACTGTGGCTGAATACATCGACCATGAAGGTCTTTATCAGGCATAATTTATATTTATAGAGTATTTCTAAGCTGGAAATGCTTTTAACATAATAGGGTATTTTACTATATGGATGAAAATCTTATCGCTCAATGGGAAAATATGGTAGCCGTTAGCGTTAATGCACTTGAAGATATTAAAGGAAAAGATATTATTGTGCTGGATACTTCAGCACAAACTTCGCTGTTTTCACGCATGATTATTGCCAGTGGTGACAGTACACGTCAGGTAAAGGCTCTGGCCAACAATGTGGCTGTCGATTTGAAAGAGGCTGGTTATGAAATTATCAGCACTGAAGGTCTTGATGGCGGTGAATGGGCATTGGTTGATGCTGGTGATCTGGTTGTGCATGTTATGCAGCCAGCAGTACGCGATTATTATGATATTGAAGCTTTGTGGGGTGGTGAAAAACCTTCCTTTCATGCTGGGGCAGCTAAGCCATGGCAGGCTGCAGATTGATTTGTGCCGGATACTCATTTTACTGGAATTGAATGAATATTACTGTGCTGGCGGTAGGAACGAAAATGCCGCAATGGGTAGATTATGCTGTGACCGATTACAGTAAAAGATTTGGTCGTGAAATTCAGTTTCAGCTTAAAGAAATCAAGCCGGAAAAACGTGGTCCCGGGACTAGTACAGCGCAGGCAATGGCTGCAGAAGAGGCGCGTATTGTTACAGCCATTCCTGCGCATAGTTACCTGATAGTTCTGGATGAGCGCGGAAAAGCCCCTACTTCGATGGAACTCGCTGACTGGTTAAAAAAATGGCAGCATCAGGGTGATAATCTGTGTTTTGTTATTGGTGGTGCCGATGGTATGACTGATGGTTTAAAGCAGCGGGCGAATTTGTTATTGCGGCTCTCCAGTCTTACTTTACCTCATGGTATGGTGCGGGTATTGCTGACAGAGCAGCTTTATCGTGCACAGTCGATTCTGCATAATCATCCTTATCATCGTGAGTAATTCAATAGTGTTGATTGGTAATTTAAGATTGAATTGTTTTGATTGACTTAAATTATTTGGATGAATCCGGATAAAAATAATTTATCGTCATACAATGAAATACCCCCGTGCAGGGGGTATGCTGGTATATAATTACTCTGCATTTACTTGGCAGGTATTTGATCTGTCACCCGGATTAATAAATTAATAATAAGCAAAGTCTGATCATGAATCCTACACCACTGCTTGATACCATTGATTTACCGCAGGATGTTCGTCGTTTACAAAAAACACAGTTACCTAAGCTGGCCGATGAATTACGCGCCTATTTACTGGAATCAGTAAGTAAAACAGGTGGACACTTTGCCAGTAATCTGGGGGCAGTTGAGTTAACTGTTGCTTTGCATTATGTATATCAGACGCCATATGACCATCTGATTTGGGATGTAGGGCATCAGAGTTATCCGCATAAAATTCTGACCGGACGTAAGCAACGCATGAATACAATGCGGCAATGCGGTGGTCTGGCCGGGTTTCCTAAACGAAGCGAGTCTGAATACGATGTGTTTGGCGTCGGTCATTCCTCTACTTCGATTGGTGCTGCTCTGGGTATGGCTGTTGCTGATAAATTACAGCATAAAACCAATCGTAGTGTGGCTATTATTGGTGACGGGGCAATGACGGCGGGACAGGCATTTGAAGCGTTGAATAATGCCGGAGATATGGACATTGATTTGCTGGTTATTCTCAACGATAACGAAATGTCTATTTCACCCAATGTGGGAGCTTTACCCAAATATTTAGCGAAAAATCCTTTGCATGATGTAAAAGACTTAGTGAAATCTATCAAGCACAAATCAGAAAAAGTGCTGAGTCTGGTTCCGGGTGCTCTGGATGTGGCTCAGCGGGTAGAAAATAAAATTAAGGGGCTGATTGAAGAAAGCACCAGCTCTGAAACTTTATCATTATTTGATAATTTTGGATTTACCTATTCCGGTCCGGTTGACGGGCATGATGTGATTCAGCTGGTAGATGTATTGCAGGAAATGCGCAGCCGTAAAGGGCCGCAATTGTTGCATATTATTACTAAAAAAGGGCATGGCTATAAACTGGCAGAAAATGATCCGGTTGCATTCCATGCTGTCAGTGCATTTGATCCTCAGCAGGGTTTGCATTCATCTGCCGGGGCTGCTAAACCCACTTATACACAGATTTTTAGTCAGTGGATAATCGATCAGGCCGCAGCAGACAATAAATTACTGGCCATTACTCCGGCAATGCGTGAAGGCAGTGGTCTGGTAGAGTTTGAGAAGCTTTACCCTGAACGTTATTTTGATGTAGGTATTGCAGAACAGCATGCGGTTACTTTTGCTGCCGGACTTGCCTGTGAGCAGATGAAGCCGGTTGTAGCAATTTATTCAACTTTTCTGCAACGTGCTTACGATCAGCTGATTCATGATGTGGCATTACAGAATTTGCCGGTTTTGTTTGCTATTGATCGCGGTGGAATTGTCGGTGCAGATGGTCCGACACATGCGGGTGTCTATGATTTAAGCTATTTGCGCTGTGTACCTAATCTGGTAATTGCTGTTCCTAGTGATGAACGCGAATGCCGTTTACTATTATCAAGCTGCTATCAGCTTAATCAGCCGGCGGCTGTGCGTTATCCGCGTGGTACGGGTACCGGTATCGAAGCGGGATCAGATTTGTCCACAGTAGCAATTGGTAAGGGAGTAGTACGCCGCAAAGGAAGTAAAATTGCTTTGGTAGCGTTTGGTAGTATGGTACAACCGGCACTGACTGTAGCTAATGCTATTGATGCTACAGTAGCAGATATGCGTTTTGTCAAACCACTGGATACAGAGTTATTAGTACAGCTGGCAGCAGAACATGATTATATAGTTACGCTTGAAGAAAACAGTAAAATTGGCGGTGCAGGAAGTGCTGTGCTTGAAGCGCTGGTACAGCATAATCTGACTAAACCCGTTTTGACACTCGGAATTCCTGATATTGTTACTGAACATGGTGATACAGCACGATTGTTAGCGCAAATGGGATTAAGTGCAGAAAAAATTCAGCAACAAATTCTTCAATGGATAGAATAATTGTTATCTAAATAGTATCAGGCAGCTTAATAGAGTTTTTTATCTTAATAAAACTTTATTAAGCTGCTCTTTTAGTAGGATAGACTGGATTTGTAGCTTTCAATATATTCTGCCACCTAACTGTAACTAAAATCATCTAACTTCACTCGCAAATAAAATAAATATTGCCAGCAGGCCTTAAAATCACTTTAAATATCACCAGTAATCTGCTTGTGGTTATTTGACCAACAAGTCGACAGGCTGTTTTATATCTTCTTATCCAAGTGCTGACATTTTGAAATAGTCGCTTTATTGCAGTAGAGATAAATATAAGCAGATAGCATAAAATTTATTATATTCTGGCCTGTTAGTTAGTATTTTACTCGTAATCGATTAATCAGTATTTAACCGATGCAGCAAATATCTATTTCGGACATCTGAAAGCAAATTGCAGAAAACAAACTGGGCTATAGTATTAGCGGGCTAAAACTATTTTATATTTAATAAATAATTTTTTAAATTAATCAATGAACTATGTTAATAATATTATTTATATTTGGAGTGAGTGCCTAAAAAATGTACAATATTTAGATATTTATTCTTCTTTCTCCGTTTGATTTAGCAATTATGCAAATTGGTTGTTATCAGCTTGCTACTCCGTTTGCCTTAGCTCCGATGGCAGGTATAACTGATAAACCTTTCCGTCAGTTATGCCGTGAATTTGGTGCAGGCTGGGCTGTAAGTGAAATGATTACCAGTGATCCTTATTTACAGAAAACTCGTAAGACTTTGCAGCGGGCAGACTACGACGGTGAAAGCGGGGTCAGGGTAGTACAGATTGCGGGTAGTGATCCGCAGCAGCTGGCCGAGGCTGCCTGCTATAATGTAGCCCGTGGTGCTGAAGTAATTGATATTAATATGGGCTGCCCGGCAAAAAAAGTATGTAATGTATTGGCTGGTAGTGCTCTATTACAAAATGAAGCACTGGTTAAGACTATTTTGCAAACAGTTGTCGGCGCAGTTGATGTTCCGGTAACGCTGAAAACCCGTCTGGGATGGGATGATGATCATCGTAATATTTTAACCATTGCGCAAATAGCTGAACAAGCAGGAATTGCTGCTCTTGCTATCCACGGACGAACACGAACACAAATGTACCGGGGAACGGCAAGTTATGATCTGATTACACAAGTAAGACAGCAGATAAATCTGCCATTATGGGTTAACGGTGATATTACCAGCCCGCAAAAAGCGATTGATATAAGACAACAAACTGGCGCCGATGGTGTAATGATCGGGCGCGCTGCACAGGGACAGCCATGGTTGTTCCGCGATTTGGTACATTACTATAAGCATGGTTGTTTACCGCAGCCACTGACCGTAGCGGAGCATGCGCAAATTATAGTTAATCATGTTTCTGCTATACATGATTTTTACGGGATATTTACGGGGGTGCGCATTGCCCGTAAACATATTGGCTGGTATGTGTCTGGTTTACCGGAAGGTGAAATTTTTCGCAGACAGGTGAATACGAGAGATGATGCGCAAATACAGTTGCAGCTGGTTAATGATTTTCTGGACAGGCAAGTAGCACAATTAACAGAGTGGCCATGTGATTACCGTGAGCAATAAGCAGTTTGCCCTGAGTTATATAAGGAAAATGTAAATGAGTGAAATGCCTAAAGTTAGTATCGCTCAATGTATAGAGGCAAATGTACGTCAATATTTTGCTGATCTTGATGGTGAAACACCTTGTGCAGTATATGATATGGTATTACAGCAGATGGAACTACCGCTATTACGTTGTGTAATGGACGTATGTGATAACAATCAGACACGTGCAGCACAAATTCTTGGTTTGAACCGCAATACTTTACGTAAAAAATTAATCCAGCATCATCTGCTGGATTAAATCAGTAATATTCGCATATTAAGGGAGAAATTATGGCTGTAATCAAACGGGCACTGCTGAGTGTATCAGACAAAACTGGTGTAATTGAATTTGCGCATCAGCTGGCACAATTAGGAGTTGAATTGCTGTCAACCGGCGGCACAGCCAGTTTACTGGCTGATGCCGGTATTGCTGTCACCGAAGTGGCAGACTATACCGGTTTTCCGGAAATGCTGGACGGACGGGTTAAAACATTACATCCGAAAATTCATGGCGGTATTCTGGGACGGCGTGACTGTCCTGAGCATGTAGCACAAATGGCAGAGCATGATATTGGAACCATTGATCTGGTTTGTGTAAATTTGTATCCATTTGCGGCAACAGTAGCTAAACCTGACTGCACACTGGAAGATGCTATTGAAAACATTGATATTGGTGGTCCGACAATGGTGCGTTCTGCGGCCAAAAACTGGCGGGATGTAGCCATTGTTACAGATTATCATGATTATGAAGCCGTTATTGCCGAAATACAGCAGCTTGGCAGTTTATCTATGCAAACGCGTTTTAATCTGGCACGAAAAGCTTTTGCCCATACAGCTCAATATGACGGTATGATCACTAATTACCTGACTCGTATTGACGATCAAAATCTGTCCGGAAAGCCGCAATTACACATTTTTCCTCAGCAATATAACCAGAACTGGTTGAAAGTTCAGGATTTACGCTATGGAGAAAATCCTCATCAGCAGGCAGCATTTTATCGTGATGTGAGCCCGGCTGCCGGTAGTCTGGCTAATTATCGGCAATTGCAAGGCAAAGAATTATCATATAACAATATTGCTGATGCCGATGCAGCATGGGAGGCTGTTAAATCTTTTACTCAGCCAGCCTGTGTTATCGTTAAGCATGCTAACCCTTGCGGAGTAGCAGTTGCAGCGGATACGTTAACCGCTTACCGTCTGGCATTTGCTACCGATACAACCAGTGCATTTGGCGGTATTATCGCGTTTAACCGTGAGGTAGATGCAGTAACAGTAGAAGCAGTTACCGGTCAGTTTCTTGAGGTATTAATGGCACCCGGATTCAGTGCAGAGGCAAAAGCCATTATTGCTGCTAAAAGAAATGTACGTGTGCTTGAAATCCCATTGTCAGCCGGAGCCAATCAGTTTGAATTAAAGCGTGTTGGCGGTGGTCTGCTGGTACAGACACCGGATAATCATCAGATCGAAAAAGCACAATTGCAGGTAGTCACATTACGTTCACCGACTGAACAGGAAATGCATGACTTACTGTTTGTATGGAAAGTAGCGAAATACGTAAAATCGAATGCAATTGTTTTTGGTAAAGGTGGTCAAACCTACGGTATCGGTGCAGGTCAGATGAGCAGGGTCGATTCAACCAGAATCGCTGCCCGTAAGGCACAGGATGCAGGTTTTGAACTGGCAGGTGCCTGTGCTGCCTCAGATGCATTTTTTCCTTTCAGAGATGGCGTAGATGTAATTGCTGCGCAGGGTATTAAAGCCATTATTCAGCCTGGCGGTTCTGTACGGGATGAAGAGGTGATTAATGCAGCCAATGAGCATGGTATAGCAATGGTCGTAACCGGAGTACGCCACTTTCGCCATTAATATACAGTATTAGTGCAGCAAAAAAATAATCTATGGAACTGCTTGCTTATTTAATAATCGGTGCGGTAGCCGGCTTTGCTGCCGGTCTGTTCGGAGTAGGTGGCGGTTTAATCGTTGTTCCTATACTCTATATAGTCTTTATGCATGCGGGCTATGGTGAGGCTGTCACCATGCATCTTGCGCTTGGCACATCCCTGGCCACTATTATGGTTACGTCAGTCAGTTCCATGCTGGCTCATAATAAAAATCATGCAGTGCTCTGGCCGGTGGTAGGACGGTTAACTCCCGGACTTGTATTTGGCTCATTCGCAGGTGCGGCTATTGCCGATGCTTTATCCGGTCAGAAATTGCAACTGGTTATCGGTATTTTTACTTTGTTCGTTGGCATCAATATGCTTCGCAGTGCCCGGGTAAAATCCAGCAGACAGAACAGGCCGTTAATTAATCCACGCTGGCACTGGTGTGCAGGTGTTGTTATTGGCCTGGCATCTGCTTTATTTGGTATCGGAGGCGGAAGTTTAACAGTGCCTTATCTGAATCGAAGCGGAATAGCAATGCAACAGGCAGTAGGATCCTCCGCTGCATGTGGTTTGCCGATTGCGATTGCCGGAGCTTTAGGCTTTATATTCTTTGGAGCGCATGAACACATTGATATAGCTCATACCATTGGTTATGTTCATATTTACGCATTTATTGGTATAAGTATTATGAGCTTTATCACTGCCAGACAGGGTGCTAAAGTAGCTCATCGGCTTTCACCGACAATGCTGAAGCAATGTTTTGCCTGTTTACTATTATTCATGAGTATATATTTTTTAAGCAAAGCACTATTCTTATAAATTAGTAACAAAATAAGAGAAAATAATGGCTTTACAAATTCAAGTGATACCAGTAACACCATTTCAACAAAATGCAGCATTGCTTTGGGATGATGTCAGCAGGGAAGCTGTACTAACTGATGTTGGCGGAGAGGCTGAACGTTTATTATCTGCAGTCAGCCAGCACCAGCTTAAACTGCAGGCTATCTGGTTAACACATGGACATCTTGATCATGCCAGTGGTGTAGCCGATTTAACTGAGCAGCAAAGTGTTCCCGTGCTGGGGCCGCATCAGTCTGATGATTATTGGTTGCAGGCATTGCCTGAAATTACCGCTAATTACGGTTTTCCGGTTAGTAAACCACTTACTCCCACACGCTGGTTGGAAGATGGCGATGAATTATCCGTTGGTGAACATAAATTTATTGTTTATCACATACCCGGTCATACGCCCGGTCATGTTGTGTTTTACAATCAGGAAAATAATTTATTGATTGCTGGTGATGTTTTATTCCGTGAATCTATCGGCCGTACTGATTTTCCAGGCGGAAATCATGCTGATTTAATTCATGGGATTCAAAGTAAACTACTAACTTTGCCAGATAGTACTCGTGTTTTGCCGGGGCATGGTCCTATGACTACTATCGGTCATGAGAAACTGCATAATCCATATTTACGCTAATCAGGCTTGCATTTAACTGACAAAGTGTTCAAATTTATCCTGCAAAACCTGATTATTGAAGCTTTAATGCAAATATTTAGAATTATGTATTCTGAATTGAACCAGATCATTCTGTTTGCCAATTGGCTTTTGAATCAGGCACAAACTAAGTTCTGATAATCTCTTTTTAGTTTAATTATATGTACAAGCAGTACTAAGTATCTGTTACGTTTTGATTCCATGGCGCAACTTTTATTAATAATAGCATACCGGGTAATGCCAGAAAGAAGCATAACCAGAAAAAATTGACAAAGTCCAGCCAGTCAATCAGATAACCGGTTGTTGCATTAATCAAAGTTCTTGGTACTGCTGCCAGACTGGTAAACAATGCCAGTTGTGTGGCAGTAAAAGCAGGATTGGTTTCACGTGCCATATAAGCCACAAAAGCAACCGTACCCAGACCCACACCAATTGCTTCAACGCCAATAACGGTTGCCAGCATTAATTGCTGCTTTAAACCGATTACGGCAAAAGGTCCCTGACTTGCCAGCCAGACAAATCCCAATATAGAAAAAACCTGTACCAGCCCGAATAGCCATAAAGCACGATTAATACCTAATTTAATCATCCAGATCCCGCCCAGAATGCCAGCAATAATTGTTGGCCACAAACCGGCATTTTTAGCAATCAGACCGATATCTTTATTACTGAAGCCCATAGCTTTATAAAAAGGTGTAGCCAGTGCAGTAGCCATACTGTCACCCAGTTTATACAAAAAAATAAAAAACAGTATCAGCAAAGCACTTTTAACACCTTTACGATTAAAAAATTCATTAAAAGGCTCAGTAACTGTTTGTTTAAAAGATTTATGAGTAATTACCGGAAGTTTGGGTTCTTGTGCCAGAAAGAGCGTCATAAACAGACCAGGAAGCATAAATAATGCGGTAATGGCGAATACTGTCGACCATGGATATGTGTCAGCCAGAATCAATGATAAGGAACCCGGTACAAGTGCGGCAATACGATAGGCATAAACATGAATCGTATTACCTAATCCTAACTCATTATCCTGCAATATTTCACGCCGGAAAGCATCCAGAACAATATCCTGACTGGCCGCAAAAAAGGCTACAAACACTGACAGGATTTTTATAGTTGTCATATTCTGATTAGGATTAAGCCCGATATAACCGAGTAAAGTCAGCAATAATGCAACTTGTGTGATAAGCATCCAGCCACGCCGTCTCCCTAGCCATGGTAATTTAACTGAATCCATTAATGGTGACCATAAAAATTTCCAGGTAAAAGGCAGGCCGGCAATGGAAAATGAAGCAATAGTTACCAAATCTATATGTTCACTACTTAACCATGCCGGAATCAGATTAATCAGAAAATATAACGGCAAACCGGAGCTGAAACCTGTAAATATACATATCAGCATATGTCGGCTAAAAATTATGCGTAATAATGGAACAGATGATTGAGAATCAGTTTGAGTCATTCGGATACAATCCAGCATCAAATGATATATGCCTGAAAGACTACATAAATATTAATTATTTATGTAATTGGCAAGATGGTTAAAAATACTGTCTGTCAACAGCTCTTGTAAGTTAGTTTATAATTTAAGTTACTGATATATACTTAAACAAAATCATATTTAAATCATCAATACATTAAAATAAATGGCGAACTTTTTTCAAAGTGAATCAGGAATAGACAGCGTTAGTTCTTCCTCGTCGTCTTCTGAGATTTGATAATGTTCTGGTAAAATTTTACCGCTTTGTACACCTAATTGACGTAATTTATTGGCTTTACTTACCAGATTACCACGTCCGTTTACTAATTGCCCCATTGCTTTCTGAAATTGTCCCTGAGCCTGATCCAGATTTTTACCTACACCTTCAAGCGTATTCACAAAACCAACAAATTTGTCATATAGTTTGCCGCCTTCTTTGGCTATAGCCAAAGCATTCTGGTTTTGCTGTTCATTACGCCAGATATGGGCAATTGTACGTAATGTCGCCAGTAAGGTGCTGGGTCCGACCAGCATAATCCGTTTCTGAAAACAATCATCAAAAAGCTGATTATCCTGTTGCAAGGCAAGTAGGTATGCCGGTTCAACCGGAATAAACATGAACACAAAATCCAGTGTATTTAACCCGTCAATTTCATCATAGCTTTTAGCTGAAAGATCCTTAATATGCTGGCGTACCGACTGAATATGGGCTGCCAGTGCTTTGGTCGCAGAACCGGGATCTGTTGCCTGAGTATAGCGTACATAAGCAGTTAACGAAGTTTTTGCATCAATAACGATCTGTTTATTCTCCGGTAAATTCACCAGAACATCCGGTTGCAGCCGGCGCTGCCGGCCATCCTCATCAATAACAGTAGAGGATGCCTGTAAAACATATTCACGCCCCTTATGTAAACCTGAATTTTCCAGCACTTTTTCCAGAATCATTTCGCCCCAGTTACCCTGATTTTTATTCTGGGTACCAGTTAATGCATCTGTAAGTGCTTTAGCATCATTGTGCAGCTGCGCATTTAACTGCTGTAAATGTTTCAGTTCAGTTTCAAGAGTAGTGCGTTCTTTAGCTTCTTTTTCATAAGTATTTTGTACAAGCTGACTAAATCCCTGCATACGTTCATGTAAAGGAGTTAATAACTGATTAAGACTGGTTTGATTCTGTTCACTGAAACGTTTACTTTTTTCTTCAAGTATATCATTGGCCAGTGATTTAAACTGATCAGTCAGACTAACACGGGCTTCATTGAGCAAAGTTAGCTTTTCATCATAAGTTTCACGTTCATGCTTTAATTGTGTAGTCAGACGACTATTTTCCACACGCACATGATTTAATTCTTCCTGTACCTTTAGAAACTCTTCTTCACGCAAATGCCATTCCTCACTACGTAACTGCCAGTCTTGTAGTTGCTGTTCTGCTGCTGCCAGTTGGGTAGAAACAGACCGGCACATTTGCTGTTCCCGCTCTAAAGCACTCTGAATATCGGTTAATTGAGCATTAACAGCTTCGGCTGCACTTAAACGTTTATGTACGATCTGTAACTCTTGGCGGCAATTACAAAGCTCAGCATTATAATTCTGATTGATTTGGTGTAGATTATTTACTTCTGCCTGGATTCGACTTAGATCATTTTGGGCTTCAGATAAGAGAATATGCCCGGCCTGGCGTTCCTGTAACAACTTTTGGCGTGAAAATAGATATAATATACAAATGATTAAGATAAATAAAAATATCAAAATTAGCCAAGTCATAATAGTCATGATTTATTAAAATTTATAGCAAACAACAGTGTTAAATAATAGCATTTATTTAACACTGACATCGAATAATTCAGTGTTGTAATGTGAAGATTAGACTAAACCTATTGATGAGCTACTGAAAATAGTTATATGAATATTGAATTCGTATATTCTATTTATATTAAGTATATTTAAAATGTTAAAAGCATATAAAATAATAAAATTCATAAGTAGTATCAAAATAATCGATATTTATTAATGAATTCTGTATTTGGTTTTATTTTTTGCAGATATCTGTATTTAATATGCTGAAATAATAAAAAGATATCATAAAACCCAAGTTTATTTCCAATAATCATAAATATATGTATACCCTTATTTCAACGTATTAGGTTGTTAATATGTTGCAGATAATAAATTTTTTATTTATTGTCTTGTAAATAAAAAATTTTTCACATAAAATTTTCTTATATAAAAATAAATTGAAATTAATAGTATTGTTTTTGTTAATGTTTGAATTAATTATAAAAATTAGGGGATGTGTTAACCCCATAAACTGAGATAGTTATAGGAAAGTGAGAGAAATATTTAATTTTATACACTTATCAGACTATTTCAGTTATATCAAACATACAAAGGTCGAAAGTGAAAAAAAAAATTAAGAAAGCAATACGAAATTATTTTAGAAAACTTTATTACATATTCCCAGAACGGTGGCGACCGAATTTATTAGCTTGGGCAATCAAAATTCATCCAAGCTGGTTTAAAAATCATCCAAAAGTATTAAATAAAAAAATTTATTATGGAGATGAAATATTACTGTTAAATATTGATATATATAAATATAAACCAGTACTAAAATCATATAAACTTGCAATTCATTGTCATATTTTTTATATAGATTTAATATCTGAATTTATAGACCATTTATCAAAAATACCTTTTAGATTTGATTTATTTGTTTCTGTACCGGATAAGGATTCTCAGCAACGATGTCAAATATATATGAGTAAATTAAAAAATGCATATGAAATTAAAATAAAAATAGTTCCAAATCGTGGTCGTGACCTTGCGCCAATGTTTGCAGAGTTTGGTCAGCAATTAAAGCAGTATGATTATCTGGTACATTTACACAGTAAGAAATCGATATATAACAAAGGGGTTACAGATGGTTGGCGTTCGTATCTTTTTAATTCGATGTTTGGTTCTGCGGCAAACATACAGAAAATTTATTCATTATTAATAGAAAATAATAATTTAGGTATAATTTATCCGCAAATTTATCATCGGCTACCTTATTTTGCCTGTACTTGGTTAGCAAATAAAAGCCAGGGGCAAAAGTTATTAACTCGTATGCAATTACCAATGATAAATGGTTATTTCAATTATCCGGTTGGCTCAATGTTCTGGGCTAAAACGAATGCATTAATGCCTTTATTTGATCTCAATTTGAAATGGGAAGATTTTCCAGAAGAACGAGGACAAACAGATGGAACATTGGCACATGCACTTGAAAGATTGCTAGGCATTGTACCTCCTTTAACCGGTTACAACTCAGTAATTACTCAGGATTTAAAGTATCCTGCCTGGTCATCCTTCCGGATTGATACCCAATACCTGACACGAGACATACAATTTTATAAATCAAGAATTAACAAAGAGAAAGTAAAAGTAGTTGCTTTTGATATATTTGATACCTTATTGGTAAGACCACTTTTAAATCCTGATCACACAAAAAAAATAATATCCCAATATCTTGATGATGAATACAGAATGATTTTTAAAAAATATCGGGTAGTTGCGGAAACTCAGGCCAGAAGTAGTAAAGGTAAGGATGTTTCATTAAATGAAATATATGTCCAGTTTAAAAATTTATCACAACTTACAGATAATCAGGTTGAGCAAATAAAAAAAATTGAGGAAAGGGTTGAACTGGCTTCAGTCAGTCCCCGTTATGACGTAATTGAATTAATGCAATTTGCTAAAAATATAGGGAAAAAAGTTATTTTAATTAGCGATATGTTTTTATCAAGGAAAATAGTTGAGAGGATGTTATCCCAGCATGGAATTACTGAATGGCATAATTTATATTTATCTTCAGAAACCGGAGTTCGAAAGGATACTGGAGAGCTATATAAATACATGTTAAACAAAGAGGATATCACTGGTCGCGAAGTAGTGATGATTGGTGACAATGAACGTTCGGATATACAATTGCCTACGGATGAATTTGGAATAAAATGTATTCATATTCTGAGGGCTGCGGATTTGGCATGTGCACTGCCTGACTATTTTAAAATTATAAAAAGCGATTTAAATCAAGATAATATTAATAATGAATTAACAATAGGCTTATTAGTCAGAAAAAATTTAAACAATATATATGGGTATAATAACTCATCAGAAAAATTCAAATTATTTAGCTCAAATCCTTATCAGTTAGGTTATAACGTATTAGGGCCTGTAGTGAGTGCTTTTTGTCAATGGCTGATTGAGCAAGCTCAGACAGATCATATTAATGAATTATATTTTTTAGCCAGAGAAGGTAAGCTTGTTAAACAAATTTATGATTTGTGGAGTTCACCGCAAAAAAATACTCCTCAAAGCCATTATCTGCAAGTTTCTCGTAGATGTGTAACAGTACCGGCTATTAATTCTTTTGAGGATATTATTGATATTGCAGAGAAAAACTACTGTGAAAATAGTATTCAAAATTATTTGATTGAACGATTTGGCTTAAGTCTGGATGCTGAACGTTGGAAAAAAATATATCAAAAAAATTTATGGGATAAGGATAAAAAATTAATTATAAAACAAAAACAAATTGATCATATAAAGCCTTTATTAGAATACCTGCAAACAGATATTTTAAATCTGGCACAAACTGAAAAACTGCCTTTAATGACATATCTGAAAACATCCGGTCTCTTTTCAAGTAAAAATTCTGCAGTTGTAGATGTAGGGTATTCCGGGACAATTCAACAAGCATTAAATAAACTATCGATGCAGCCAATTCATGGTTATTACTTTGCAACAATTATCCCGAATATGAAAGGATTAACAAAAGATATTAAGATAAAAGGCTGTTATGTAAATAATTTAGCAAATCTGTATCCTGATTCTCAAATTTTTGCTCGAAGTTTTGAGTTAGAAAAATTATTAAGTGCTGATGATACTCAAATTATAAAATATTGCATTAATGATGATATGCTAAAAGCAGACTTTAAAAATCTGTCCGATAGAGAACTGGCAACTCGGCCAATACGAAATGCTTTACAACAGGGTGCTATAGATTTTGTGAAGGATGCGGTCAATCTTCGTAAAAATTTTTACTTTGATTTTAAACCTTCTTTGTTTATCGCCGACTCTTTATATAAAGACTTTTGTTTAACTTTAAGAATTAAAAAAAATAAAGTTTTAGAAAATTTAATTCTGGATGACGATTATTGTGGCAGAGGTTTGGTTAGTTGATACGATTAGTATTGGATTAAGAAAAAATAAAAGGATTAATGATTTAATCCTTTTATTTGCTTAAAATAAATCGATTTTGTTATCTATCAGTTTCTTAAAATTTGGAGCATTATTGTCTTTATCTGTTTGATTTATTGACATATCGTTTTCAATCGGCCAATTAATAGCTAGATCTGTATCATTCCATAACAGATTGCGTTCGCATTCTTTAGAATAATAATTGGTGGTTTTATATAAGAATTGAGTATTATCTTCTAAGGCAATAAAACCATGTGCAAATCCAGCGGGTATCCAGAATTGCCGAAGATTCTTTTCAGATAGTTCGACTCCCACCCATTGACCAAAAGTTGGAGATGATGTCCGTATATCCACAGCGACATCCCATGCTTTTCCACTGACTACTCTTACAAGTTTTCCTTGAGCATGTGGATTTATCTGATAATGCAATCCACGGATTACGCCTCTATGTGAAATTGAGTGATTATCTTGTACAAAGTTTACAATTGATTGATTATATGAAGATAGAATGGAATTAAAGGTTGTCTGGTTAAAACTTTCCATAAACCAGCCACGATTGTCTGCAAAAACTCTGGGTTCTAAAATCAACAGATCTTTAATCTTAGTCTCAATCACATTCATATTCAGGCTTTCCTAGAAAATTCACTATATAGTTTTAATAGATATTGACCATAATCTGTCTTTTGAAAAAGTTTGCCGCGTTTAAACAATTGATCTAAATCTATCCATCTATTATTAAAAGCAATTTCTTCAAGACATGCTATTTTTAAACCTTGTCTTTTTTCAATTGTCTGAACAAAACAGCTGGCTTCAATCAGTGAATCATGTGTACCAGTATCCAGCCAGGCAAAGCCACGTCCAAGTATTTCAACATTTAATAATTTCTTATTTAAATAAGCATTGTTAATATCGGTTATTTCGAGTTCACCTCTGGGTGAAGGACGAATACTCTTGGCTATCTCAATAACGTCATTATCATAAAAATACAATCCTGTAATTGCATAATTTGATTTTGCTTCATTCGGTTTTTCCTCTATGGAAAGTGCTTTTCCATGGGTGTCAAATTCGACTACACCAAATCGCTCAGGATCATTGACATAATAACCAAATACAGTAGCACCTTTTTCTTGTTGTGCTGCCTTTTGTAATTGTGCACCGAAACTTTGCCCGTAAAAAATGTTATCACCCAGAATAAGTGTGACATTATCTTTGCCAATAAATTCTGCTCCGAGAATGAAAGCTTGTGCCAATCCGTCAGGAGATGGTTGTACTTTATAAGATAAATCAATTCCTAAATCTCTGCCGTCACCTAACATTTTTTTAAAATTAGGTAAATCTGCAGGAGTTGAAATAATCATGATTTCTCGTATCCCGGCCAGCATAAGTACAGAAAGGGGATAGTAAATCATCGGTTTATCATAAATGGGTAATAACTGTTTTGATACGCCTAAAGTAATAGGATAAAGTCTGGTTCCGGATCCGCCAGCCAGTATAATACCCTTTCGTTTAACCATTTTTTGTTCCTTGATTATTAATTCAATTAGAATTTAATTTTAAATAAATATTTGGTTTATTATGTCTTATTGCGGGTGGTATTGTTGTTGTATCCATTTCTGATATTCTCCGGTCAGAATATGATTTACCCAATCCTGATTGTTTAAATACCATAATACGGTTTTGCGTAAACCTGATTGAAAATTTTCTTCTGGTTCCCAGCCAAGTTCTTGTTTAATCTTACTCGCATCAATAGCATAACGTACATCATGTCCGGGACGATCCGGAACAAATGTGATTAAATCTTTGTAGGATTTTATCCCAAGTGTTTTATTGGGCGCTAGTTCATCTAGAAGAGTACATATATTTTTTACGACATCAATATTTTTCTGTTCATTGTGCCCACCAATATTATAGGTACTGCCTGCTTTGGCTTTTGTGACAACCTGATATAAAGCTCTGGCGTGATCTTCAACATACAGCCAGTCTCGGATTTGTTCGCCATTTCCATATACAGGCAGTTTTTTTCCTTGTAAAGCATTAAGAATAGTTAATGGAATTAATTTCTCCGGGAAATGGTAAGGTCCATAATTATTCGAGCAATTTGTAATAATAACAGGCAGTCCATAAGTACGGTGCCAGGCACGAACCAGATGGTCTGAACTTGCCTTACTGGCTGAATATGGTGAACTTGGAGCGTATGGAGTAGATTCTGTAAATAATTCTGAACTTAAATCACTAAGATCACCATATACTTCATCAGTTGATATGTGATGGAAGCGAAATAGATGTTGTTTTTCTTCAGGTAAATTTTCCCAGTAATGACGACTTATTTCCAAAAGTTGAAATGTGCCTACAATATTAGTCTGAATAAATTCTGCTGAGCTGGATATTGAACGATCAACATGTGATTCTGCTGCCAGATGCATTACTATATCTGGCTGAAATTGCTTAAATAATTGTGTTATATGTACTTGATCACTAATATCGGCCTGACAAAAATGATAACGTGAATTATTTGCAATGGTGGCTAATGATTCTAAGTTACCGGCATAGGTTAATTTGTCAACATTCAAAATTTTATGGTCAGTTTCATTAATCAGATATCTGATAACTGCTGACCCAATAAATCCTGCTCCCCCAGTGATAAGGATATTCATAAAATTACATTCAAAATTGGTAAAAATGTAATATTTTATAATATAAATTATATCAGGATATAAAAAATTTAAAGTAAGATGGAAAAAATTTATTTAATTAATTTGAGTCATCTTTGTTTAACGAGCAATATAGTTGGTCTGATATTGTTTAAATTTATATTGTATAATGGTTCCGTAAATTTTGTATGGGAGACAAGGTATATTTTATGACAAAAACAATTATTCTGGGTATGCCTAAAAGCCGTAATATTTACTTACAAATCAAAAAAAATCTGGAATTTTACGGGTTTGAGGTTTTGTACATAGATAACTATCCAGAATATATCAAGCATTTTCATTATCAGAGTTTTAAAGATTATTTGTATAATCAGGTGCAAAAGCTATTTTTTAGAAATTATTCATATAAAACAAAATTAAAAGAAAAATTACTTTTATCAAATGCTGAGCGAACGCTAAGTAAAAGGAATTATGAATATGCTATTATTATACGTCCTGATTTGTATCCGGTAAGCTTATTAAACCTGATAAAAGCACATACCAAAAACGAATTTATTGCTTATCAATGGGATGGACTGAGACGCATGCCTTGTACAAAAGATACAATAAATTTATTTGATAGATTTTATGTATTTGATAGTCATGATTTAGTTGATAATAATTATCAAAACTATAAATTGGAGGGAATAACCAATTTTTATTTTGATATGAACAAACCGCAACCGGTGAAGCACAATGGAACAATAGCATATTATGTAGGAACACATGTTTCCGAACGTGTTGCTGACATTGAGTATTGTGCAGCTGAGCTAATTAAGAACGGTATCCAGCTCAAGTTTATTATCCCTACGAGCAATCAGAATAAGATTAATCAATACACTCGCTCTGATTATTTTATTTTTGGTGCCGAAAATGAAGTTGATTTTTCTAAAAACATAGAAATGTTAAACGAAATAGATATTATTGTCGATTTCGTTAATCCACTTCATAATGGTTTATCTTTTCGTTTTTTTGAAGCTTTGTATTACCAGAAAAAATTAATTACTAATAATGTTAATGTATCTAACTATGATTTTTATCATCCTGATAATATCCTTATCTGGCATAAAGATGATCTTTCACAAAAAATTAAAGAGTTTTTATCTAAACCCTTTAGACCGATAGATGATGAAATTGTAAAAAAATATAGTTTTGGTAATTGGATAAAGAATATTCTAAATTTATCCTCATATGATAAAATACGCTTGCCTTTTCAATAAATTAAAATTGAACCATCTAGAAAATATATATGTAGTACGAGATTAATTTTAAATTTTATGTCTCCATTTTCTTATGCACCACTGTAGTTTTGCTGCCAGTCGCTTTAAGGGAAATGATTTTCTTCTTAAATAATAAACATTTCCTTGGATATCGCCGATTTTATGATCTAATTTATTGATTTTTTGTGATAATAAGTTATATTTTTCCATATTATCATTTAACAGTATATGTAAAATACCATAATTCCCCTGATTTTCTAAAATAGATTGACGAACTAAAGAATTTCTAAATTCAACATGATATTTTTGGTGTTTATCTATTGCTGCAATAACCGAATTACCATAATTATTACTGTGATTTGGTCTATGATAATAATAGGCTAAAATCTTATTTAATGTTTTTATTTCACCAGCTCTGAACAATCGTAATATGTAATCCCAATCTCCCAAAACTGGTAAATTTTTGTTGAATTCACCAATTTGTTTAGCAACGCTCATTCTAATAAGTAAGCATATCGGAGGAGATACATTATTTTTTATTAAAGTTGTAATATCAACCTGATCATGCCAGTTAGGCCATCGCATTGTACCAAGTTGAATGGATTTATCTTCCTGAATTTCCTCATTAATGATAATACAATTTGTTAATACAGCAACAGCTTGTTGTTCAGTATTGAGATAGGCAACAGTTTCTTTTAAAAAATCAGGGTGCCAGGCGTCATCGTCATCGTGTACGACTAAATATTCTTCATTAGCAATATTTAGACCGCAGTTAGATGCTGCTTCCATCCCTAAGGAATAATTATTATGTATTACGGTAATTTTATGGTTTAAATCTATAAAATTCAGATCAATTAATTGATTAACGGGGCTGGTATCACCTCCGTCATTAACCAGATATAAATGCCAGTTTGTATAGCTTTGTTGAATAACGCTTTCCAATGCCCGAGCTAATAATACAGGGCGATTTTTGGTCCGCATGATAATTGCTACTGAATTATCATGTTTTATATTGTTTAGTTGTATATCAGACCAACTTTTAATTGGGTATAGGTTTTCGTTAATAGTCATATTAATTCATCAAATAATTTTTAATTAATTCAGGATATTTATCAAAAAATTTAGTTGCTATTCTATAAATTTCAGGTTTTATCTTGTTCTTATTAGCTTTCCAATGTCCTATAACCCCACATGGCCAACCGCCTAAAGTAAGTAGTCGTGTAACATCTTTTTTCTCTGCAGGAATTTCCTGTGGTATGAGATAGTATGATGTTTTATGGTCATTCAATGCGCAGTGACTGATTTCGCCTAAATATTTTTGTTCATTTTGGTTCGGTGTAATACACACTTGTAAAATAGCTGCTGTTGCAACAGAAGTAGTAATCCATTCAGTACCAATTCCAAAAAGATTATTGTTATGAATCCAATTTGTGATGGTTTGAATCGTACTTTGTTGAAATACATTAATTGTTTTATTAAACTGATTGACGTAGATATTTTCTGAATCTTGTTTTAATACGGGCTCATAAGTATTTGAATCAGAATTTTTAGTAAATTTTGAAGTTGTCTGGTGGTTGGCTGAATGAAGATTTTCAAGAATATTTACAGAATTTTCTAAAAGTAATTCTTCACTTGGCCGCTGAAACATATTAAAAAAAGCAGATTTCATTATACCATTTTTGTATAATCGACCTGGTGCACTGTGATTAAATAAACCATAATAAAATCCGTATAATTTTTGTTTAATACCTTTATGTTCCCGGAAATAAGTTAATGCAGTTTGTAATGTGCCATTCCAGCCTAAATCAATAATAGCAATACGTTTTTCTGGATGAAATAATCCTTCCTGCTCATAATAGGCCATTGCATCCGTATAATGGTTTTTGTAAATTGAGAATAAATACGGTGTTAATTCGTACTGAATGAAATTTTTGATTTCAGCAATTTTTTCAAAGTCAAAATTCTGATTTGAATTTCCAAATTTGGATTTAAATTTGGTTTTTGATAATATATTATTCTGAATACCAATTCTATCAAAAAATATTTTGTAAGATTCACCTTCTCTTATAGATTCATTAATGATTAAATCTAATGAAGAGTTTGATAATTTTCCAGTATTCAGAATATCCATATAAAATATAGGGTAGCGTAGAGCTTGTCGCGATAAGTATAAATAACTTGAAGTGGTTTGATGATTTTTATCCATATCAAGAATATTCCATACTTTATGAATAATTTGAGCATCCCGAGCACAAAAATATATGTGATCTATTTGATATTTTGTTATCTGCTGGTCTAGCCATGAAATAAAACTTTTCAATAGTACGGAACCAAATGTACAGCCTAAATTAGACCAGAAGTCAGATTCCTTATTTTTTTCTTTTACTATTACTTTTTGAGATAATTTATTCATTTTTTGAAGCAGAGAAAAAGGAACTAAATCTGGTGATAATTGTGCTCCTAATCTTCTTTCACTAATGAAGCGTGTATAGGAGAAAGTTTTGATGTTATATTGTTGTGGCTGAATTACATCAGCATGGAGATTATCACCAATATGGAAAATTTTTTTATTTCCACTATGTTTTAGTACTTCTTCCCAGATTCTGCCACTGTGTTTTGTCTTCATTATTTCAGAGGAAACAAATAATTTTCCATAATCAGATATTCCGGCTTGCAGGAGTAATTCTTCAATAAATTGTTTTGAGAAATATGTATCAGATACAAAATAAATTATTTTATTTTGTTCCTGCAGTTTGTTAATGAGGGAAAGATTGTCTATTACCGGTATTATGCTGGATTTTTCTGTATTCAGCTCTATATTTTTAGCTAAGTTTAGTTCTTTCTCTTTACCTGAATAAAATGATAACATTTGGGAATAGATATTATCTAATGTTACTTCTTCCTGAAACTCTTTGGCTGCATAATATTTTCTGCTGGTTTCTTCTGCTATAAGACGATTTTTTGCGAAATCAGGCAAAGAAATATTTTTTTCAATTAGTATTCCTTCAACACAGGCAAACAGATCAATAGGACATTCAAACAAGCGGGTTAATACAGTGTCGAAAATATCAAAAGATATAATCGGGAAATCTTCTGTCTCTTTTAATAGTTGCTCTATGTATTTAATATCTATTTCTGCATTATTTTGGGCGTAATAATGATTAACTGAATTTAATAAAGAATTTAGATTTGTTGTATCCATAATAAACGCTATTTTAATTCCTTGGGCAATTAATATTTTTTGTTGTTAATTAAATAAATTATTGTTCTTTATATTGTTAACTTAAGTTATTTTTTTATAAATTTAAATCTGGATTTATATATATTTTGTAAATTAAATACCAGTTAAATAATTGATTTTAATAAAAATTAAAATGAATATTTATTTCAAATATTATTGTATTTAATTTCAGTTCGGAATTTTAAAGACTGTCACTGGCAAAATTTATCTGGTGTTACAAATTTCAGACTAAATTCTGAATGAGTCTATATATTTTAATTATGAATTTATACCTAAAATATTTTCTATCCAGTTTTTAAAACTGTATTTCGCAACTATATCCGGATTTATAGGACTATATGGTTTCATAAGAAAGTTATTTATCTCTCCTAAATTTTTATCGTCCCAAATGAATATATTATTCGGATGATAAAAATCATAATATTGAATGTGTTTGTTGGTGGTGATTATTTTTTTTTTGTAGTAAAGTGCTTCAAAATGGCGGAACGATAAACCGTTATGATCTGCAATAACAAAATCTACCAGGATATCCGCTGTAGAGACATTTTTTAAGTTATCTTGATAAGATAGGCGATTTTTTTTACCAAAAGTAAGATATTTTGATTTATAACATTTAATATCACTTTTTTTGCTCGTAGGTATTATAAATTTAATACGGACTCCATTTTCCGCAAGTTTTTCGGCACATTGCTCTATCATGGCAACGCGACTTTTCTGATGGTCACCAATATAGTAAGCTTCTAACTTATCATTTTGGACATAATCCGGCTTTATAACATCAAAATAGAAATTAGTAGTACTGTACAGTTGATGATTTTGGTAGTCAGGGTTATTTAAATCGGTATGATCAAAAATAAAAAATTGATCAAATAAATGAATAATATTTTTTACTGGAAAGCGTTTTAGTCCATCCCATTGATAGCCAATAAATCTTTTTTTAGTATGCTTTTTTAATAAAGCTAATACCTTTTGCGGAAAGATATCTGGCCGGATAACTAAGGCATAGTCATAAAGATTATCTGCCAGAAGTTGTTTTGCTTTATAAAAACTTTGTTGTTCTCGTAGAGTTTTTTTATATGTCTTACTCTGGGTGATATTTTTATGCAGAAAGTGATATATACGTTCCCAAATACTGTTATATTTGAATTTCAGTACACTATCTAATCGTAAAACTTGATATCCGTGAAATTGAAGGTTTTTTTCAATTAATTCAACTATGCCATTGCTTGGTGGCATAGCTAATATGATGGTTTTACGAGTCATGAATAAAAACTGATTTAGATGTTGATAACAATTAAAACTGCTAAATGTAAAGAATTGGGTTTATCCAATCAATATATAGAATAAATTTATATTTTAATTCAAATTTAAATATCATATGTGTTTTGATTATTCTTTTGGAGTAAAAATATATACAATATCTATTAAAAATTGTTTGAATTAAACAGTATTTGTTATCTATATGTAAATTGAAGTCGGTAAGATCAGTACTTAGTTTGTCTCAACTGATTTAAATTTCATTGATTTGATAGTGAATTTTTGTACTGGAGAGAATTTTTTATCAGGTATTTTATTCAGATTGTTTTCGATTTGATAGAATACAAGTTGTATGTGACTTTAGAAATTGATAATTGGTATAGGTTTTAGATTGATAGTTTGCTGAATTTAATGGATTTATGCCGTTTATGATGAGATAGCGACAGGTAATTTCATCGACACTGTGTTTTATTTTGTTTTGTATTTGATTGTTCTGGGAAGCGAATGAAAAAAAGTAAAAAGGCTGATGCTTTTTCACCGCATAATCTTTATAAAAGATTATTTCCGTATATGCGCGGGCTGGTAAAGTATTTTTTTATTTCTGTATTGGCAATGGTTGTCGTAGGTGTGACAGGTCCCCTTTTTGCTTATTTGTTAAAGCCGATCATTGATAATGGTTTCGTTGACAAAAATATCGAAGCTATGAAATGGGTACCATTTGAAATCATCGGTTTGTTCATTTTTCGTGGGGTTGCCAACTATATAAATGAATATACCAGTGCTTATATTTCTAATCAGATGGTCCAGGTAATTCAGCGTGATTTGTTTGCAAAAATGATGATGTTACCTGTGAGTTACTATCAGGAAAACAGCCGCGGGCGCATGATGTCGCGCATTACCAATGACGCTAAAGGAATAACGGCTGCCGGTTTTGATGTGATCACTGTCTTTGCCAAAGATGGTGTGACTGTTTTGGGACTTCTGATTTGGTTGTTTTATCTTGACTGGCAATTAACACTGATCACTTTTGTTACCATTCCATTAATTGCGTGGTGTGTAAGGGTTATTAATAAGCGTATTCGCCGATTAGTTACTAAAAGTCAGAATGATCTTGGTCAGGTCATGCAAATTTTGTCTGAATCAATTGATGGTACAAGGGTTGTACGCATTTATGGTGGTGAACAGTATGAACAGAGTCGTCTGGAAAAAACCAATAAGGCTCTGCGTAGTCTTGCTGTAAGACGTCAGTCGTATACGTCTATTGGCAGTGCAGTAACACAACTGTTAATTGCCACATCGTTATCAATTATTTTATACGTTGCTGCTAAAAGAGCCAGTCATGCAGGCTTTACTGCCGGTGATTTTATGTCTTTTCTGTCAGCTATGCTGATGATGTTTGATCCGTTAAAACGGATTACCAATATGTCCAGTGTTTTGCAGGCCGGACTGATGGCTGCAGATAGTGTATTTCACTTTCTGGATGAACCAGAAGAAAAAAATCAGGGAAAAAAGCAGCTGACTGCTCCTATTGGAGATATTGTTTTTCAGAATGTAACATTGCGTTATCAGCATGCGGATAAAAATGCGATAGATCATTTAAACCTGACAATTAAACAGGGTAGTGTGGTTGCGTTAGTAGGGGAGTCTGGTTGCGGTAAAACTTCTACAGTAAATCTTATCCCGCGATTTTACGATACGACCAGCGGACATGTAAGTATAGGTGGTATAAATGTTGATGATTTTGAATTGAAAAATCTTCGTTCCAAAATGGCATTAGTTAGTCAGGATGTTGTTTTATTTAATGATACTATTGCGAATAATATTGCTTATGGTTCGCCACATGCTACAGAGGCAGATATTATTCAGGCTGCGAAAGCTGCTAATGCCTGGTCATTTATCAGTAATATGCCTGAAGGCTTAAAAACTGAAGTGGGTGATCAGGGGATGAAGCTGTCCGGAGGTCAGCGACAGCGTTTGGCAATTGCACGGGCATTGTTAAAAGATGCGCCTATTTTAATTCTTGATGAGGCAACTAGTGCTTTGGATACTGAATCAGAACGATTAGTGCAGTCTGCTCTGGAAACACTAATGAAAAACCGGACCACAATTGTGATCGCGCATCGCTTGTCGACTATTGAAAATGCCGATAATATTGTGGTGATGCATCAGGGGAAAATTGTCGAGCAGGGTAAGCATGCAGACTTACTGGCAAAAAATGGACGTTATGCATTCTTACATCGGATGCAGTTTGGTGAAAACCGCAATTCAGCTGAAGATAAATCATTAAATTAATAAATTTAAGAGTGTTTAAAATTTGCCTATATTGTTTTTATTTATTGGTTTATATGTTGAAAAGTAGCAGAAATATTAGATTTTCAGTACTTTATTCATAATAAATCTATAAATAGATTGCTAACCGGATACCATGATTGTAGAAATAATGGTATCCGGTATTAAATTTAAATGCATTAATTTCATTCAATTCGATTAATATCTAAAGCAAAAAGATTTACTCATATTCAGTATGATATAAAATTGTTGTACGATAATTCTCTTAATATTCAATTTTGCAGAGTAAGTTCCGTTGGTTTATCTTTTGCTGAAGCAGATGTGGTGTAATTGAATGTGCTGTAATTAGCATTTTTTAAATACAAATTTGAGTCTACAGCATTTTTTTAGAATATTTCAATTATATAACGGATATTTTCTGGAATGGCTGTCTGTTTAAAATATTGTTTATCCAGTTTGCAAAACTGTATTTTTTTATAATATCCGGATTGATGCTGACAAATGGTCTGGCCAGAAAGCTCTCTATTTTCTGTAAATCATCCGCATTCTTCCATATAAAAATGTTATCCGGATGATAAAAATCAAGATTTTTGATTTGTGGGTTATTGGTAATTAATTTCTTTTGGTAATATAAAGCTTCAAATGTACGAAATGATAAACCATGATGAACCGGATTAACGATATCAATGAGTATATCTGCATTGTTGATATGCTTTAAATTGTCATCAAAGGTAATATTTTCAGGAATAAAATGAATTTCCCTGCAAGAATATAGTTCTGCTTTGCTAGCTTCAGACGGGCGAAATTTTATATTAAAATCTAGATTTATCCCGTTTTTAATTAATGCATTTGCACAGGCTTCTATAGCGGCAATGCGACTATCTACATGTAGTCCGACGAAATAGGCAATGGTTCCGGTATGTAATACAGGTTGTGGCTGATACATATCAAAATAGAAATTACTGATTCCATTTAGCCGGTACTGCTGGTATTCCTCATTATGCAGATCTTCAGAATCGAATACATAAAAACGATCAAATAAGTTTATTGTCGGCTTTGTTTTAGGAAATCGTCTGATTCCATTCCACTGATAAGCAACAAAATCGTTTTTTGTATGAATTTTTAGCAGTTGTAAGGCCTCTATAGGAAATAAGTCTGGGCGTATAACCAAAGTATAGTCGTAATGACTATTGCCTAATAGCTTTTTAATATTTGCCAGTAATTTCTGATTGTACATTTGTTCTTTCAGATATGCTTTGTATGAACAATCTGAAAGAAAAATTTTTCGGGCCGTATGAATCAGGTGCGATTTCAGGTTAGGATA
The DNA here is from genome assembly GCF_013344995.1 of Snodgrassella sp. ESL0304. Taxonomy (NCBI): domain Bacteria; kingdom Pseudomonadati; phylum Pseudomonadota; class Betaproteobacteria; order Neisseriales; family Neisseriaceae; genus Snodgrassella; species Snodgrassella sp. ESL0304. The sequence goes on along the minus strand of NZ_JAAEDR010000017.1, from coordinate 91,818 downwards.
ATAAAAACGGGAATCAACTTGCTTCTTCAATTCCTCTGAAGTGCTGTTTATAAAGATAACTTTAAAATTATGGTATTCTAAATGCTTTTGAATGGCAGCAGCGAAGTCACTATAGCTTGACATTGCCAGAATAATAGTTGGTTGCGACATTGTTAACTTAATTTTATGAAATCTGGTATTCTCGATAGCTGTAAAGTTGAAATAGTGTAACTATTATCAGATCAGGTAGCTATTTTAGCAGTTTATACCGGTGAGTGTATCAGGATACTGGATTTATCTATGAATGGCAGACATATTTTAGCTATAATTTATAGATAATTTATGACTAAAGTATGTGCAGGGCGAATCAATGCTCAAAACTTTTTTAATTAATCTTGAACGCCGTCCGGATAGATTAATGTTTGTTAAACAACAACTGGAAAATCTGAATATTGCTTTTGAAAGGGTAAATGCAGTTGATGGCAATTGTTTAACTGATGAGCAAAAAGCCTTTTTTAACCAGAAAAGATTTGCACTGGAATGTAAACGTAAGGCCGTTAATGGAGAAATTGGTTGTGCCTTATCCCATCAGACGGTATGGCAGAGAATGGTAGATGAAAATATACCCTATGCTCTGATTCTGGAAGATGATGTTCAGCTTAAACCCGAACTGGTTTCTTTGCTGGCAAATGAAAAAAATTTTCAGTCTTTTGATTTTTTAAATCTGACTTTAAAAAGACCTTTTTACGATATTGATGTTGCGGCAGTTAATTCTTGTATTGCGCAGAAACAGTTTGTCCGGCCGCGATTCTGGCAATTGGTAAGGCGCAGATTATGGCGCTTTATGGAAAGTAAAGCTATTGTCCGGTGGAAAATTTTTCGTTTACATATGCTCTGTAATCATATGATTGCCTGTGAGTGTGATATCGCTCCGTCGTTGGCATGTTGTTATATTGTATCTTTGCAGGGAGCTAAAAATATGCTGCAGGCAAGTAAAAATCTCTTTTATCCTATTGATAAGGTCTGGCATTATAGTGGTGGCCGGTTAAAAGAGGCTTTTTTGGTTGAGCCGCTGGCATTTCAGAATCTGGATTCAGATATTCCTCATCGTGTGCGTTTTAAACTTACTTTGGGACAAAAAATTAAAAGATTTTTTCTTAAGGGGCGGCATTGGCGGCGTCATTTTGATGTTGTGAAAATGTATGGATGGACACGTTTATAATAAATGTATGTTAATCACTGAGAATAATACTAATGGTTAAACTGGGCAGAGAATATGCATGGCGAGCCAAGAATCGTAAAGTTGTGGTTCCGCTGGCACGGGTTGTTACTGATGAGATGAAAGCATCAGCAGAGGATGCGGTAACAGTTGTAGCCTATCATACAGATGATGAATTTTATTCGCATGAAGCCAGACGTATGTGTGCTTCTGCTGAACGTTTGGGTATCAGGGTTAAGACAACTACTATTTCCAGTCAGGGCGGGTGGGAAGCCAATACGTCGTTTAAAGCAGCTTATTTGCTTCGTGAACGTGATATAGTCAGCGGACCGATGCTGTATGTGGATGTTGATGCGGTTTTTCATGTTTCTCCGTTAAAATATCTTGCCAGTCTGGATTGTGATATTGCCGTGTATTATGATTTAGGAGATGGTCATTTAGTATCTGCAACTCTTTTTTTCCAGGACACTGAGGCTGCAAGACACTTGCTAGCCGAATGGAACCGGCAGTGTATAGCACATCCGGAAATCTGGGATCAGGAGGTTTTACAATCTGTCATTGCTGCTGATCAGGCATCTGACAATCCTCGTTATAAAGTTTTTCATTTGCCTGTTGGCTTTTGCTGGATATTTGATCGTGCTGACAATCTGCGTGCACCTAAACAACAGGTTTATATCGAACAGTTACAGGCGGCCCGTGTGGTTCATGAAAATCTGAGAACCAGCGGAAAGCTGTTTTCAATACGGAAAAGTAAAGTACAGCGCCGCATGGATCGGATACGAGAAATTGAGGATGTTCTGTTTCAGCAAAAATCTGATGATTAATTATAATATCTGTGGTGATACAAACAGATGATTTCTGCTCTAGTAATTAATCTGGATCATTCATTTGAGCGATTGGAATTTCAGCGCAAACAACTGATTCATTTGCAAATACCTATGCAGCGCCTGTCTGCTGTTAATAGTTCGGATATTCTAGGTGAACAATATGAACAATTAGCAAATGGCTGGGAGCGTAAATTGCGCCCGGCTGAGGTGGCCTGTTTTTTAAGCCATAAAGCTGCATGGCGATATGTACTTAATACCGATAAACCCTGGTTGATTCTTGAAGATGATGCTCTATTATCGCGTAAAACAGCAGATATTCTTGCTGCGTTAATTCCTCTGGCAAATGAAGTTGATTATGTAAATCTGGAAACGCGCCATCGACGTAAATGGATAAGTAAAAAAGCTTTTAATTTAATTGATGGTTATGAATTACGCCGGTTATATCAGGATCGGACAGGTGCCGCTGCCTATGTTTTATTTCCTTCCGGGGCACAGAAACTGTTAAACAGAGCTGAATATTCGGCACCGGCGCTTGCCGATGCTTTTTTGTGTCGTTCATATGATTTGAATGCCAGACAAGTGTATCCGGCCGCTGCAATTCAACTGGATCAGTGTATTAATTATGGTCTGGAGCATACAGAATCTTTTATTTCTACTATCACTCCTGAGAATAATCTGAAACCTCATGCAAACAATATTTATAGTAACGTTTGCTTTAAATATCGTCGGCTGGCAGCACAAATTCGTATGGGATGGAGACAATTGTCTGTGCTGCGGTGTGCGCAACGTACGCTGGTGCCAATAATAAAAAGTGATTTTGAGGAATAGTTGTGTGAATGGGGTAAAAGATAATTATGCAGGTACAGATAAAGTAGATTTAAGTATTCTGATTCCTGTATTTAATGTTGAATCATATCTTTCCGGATTGCTGGATGCTTTATTTCCGGATTTGAAGGCTTTAACTGAAGTTATATTTTATGATGATTGTTCACCGGATAATTCACTTAGTGTGATTCGCAAATATCAGCAGAGTTATCCGCATGTGAATATTCGTATACTGTGCGGAAAGAAAAATCTGGGTATTACTCAGGTTCGCCAGTGTCTGTTGCAGGCCAGTCATGCTGAATATGTCTGGTTTATTGATTCAGATGATTTGATTGAACCGCAAGCGGTACGGCAGATAAGGAATATTCTGAATGAGTATCATCCGGATGTAGTACTGTTTGATTATGATGTATTTTTTGATGGTAGCGGTAAAGTTAAATACCATGAACATTTATCTGTTACTCCTGCAAATACATTATTACATCAGAATAACGGTGAGTTATACCGCCTTGCAATTATGGATGGTAAACATTATTTCTGGAATAAAGTTTTCCGGCGTACTTTGGTAACAGATTCGTGTGATTTCACTATACCTGCCTATGAAGATATTGCGAATACTCCGATTATTCTGAATCAATGTCAGACTTACTTTTATTATCCGCAAACTTTAGTACATTATCGTATCTGGCCGGATTCGATTGTGCAGAAAATGAGTCTGAAACAGGTATATGGTATCAGGGCTTATCTGACACAGGCTGAATATGCTGATAAAGTGGTTGATGATAAAAAGTGCTGTGCTTATTTATTATATAAAGCTCATCTTTATTATTTCAGGTTGTGTCGTAAACTCAGAAAAATGAATCTTCCGGAAATGGAAAAAGCTGATATTTTGCTTTTGGCTAAAGAGCTATATGCACAAAAACAGTTATCGACTTGCGCAACTGTTTCGTTATTAGTACGTACTGGTATGTGGGATAAGGCGGCTAAACTGATAGTGAAATCAGGTTTAGCCCGATTCTCATCCAGGTAAATATTTTCTATTCAGATAGCAGTTATTTTACCTTCGGTAATCCACTTATAAATTAGTTTTTTTTCATCATCCCAGTTATGCCCCGTCCAGCCTTCACTGGTGAAATTATGTATATAAATTTGTTTTTCCGGATAATGCTGACAAATGTAATCAATGGCCAGTAAACCAGTGCTTGGTTGGCGAAAACCCAGTGTATTGGCACAGTGCTGATAAGTATCTGTAGGTATCGTGTTTATTTGATATTGATCCAGATGAGAGTGTTTAATCCATTTAGGAAAGCGCCAAATATATTTTATCCGTTTATGTAAAGGAATATTCTGATATCGTCCCAGACAAATATCTTTTGTGGTATATCGGAAAAATATTTGTGTGTCAGGTTTAAAAAACTGATGATCAATATTCAGATGTCTGATTTGTGTGTAGCCATTGGCAATAAATACCCAGTCGGCCATAAGTGTACAGTTTGGATTGGGGGTATTAAAGCGGACTACGATATCGTCTTCATGAATTAATCCGGCAATAGAATTTTGTTCGTCAGCATTGCCAATGATGAAGAATTTACTGTGTGCTTGTACGATTTTCATAATAGTAATTTTATTGCCAATAATTTTTTAACCATGGAGCTGGTAAAACTTTACGGTACCATTTTCCTCCGCCTCCCCTGATGGCATCCGGAGGATTAACTTCGCCATGAAAGATAATAATTTTGCCGTAATCCGGCTTTTCCGGTGGCTGCCATAGCGCATAAGGCATTTTTTTTAATACGTCATATTTATAGCTCAGACACCAGTTTTCAGGCCAGTAACTTAGTTTATGATTTTCGCGCACATACCATGATAAAAATGCCTGTTCATGACGAAATTGCTGACGGATAGTCTGGAAATGCTCGCGAAAATAGTTCATTAAATCTGGTAATGCACCAATCTGAAATCGGTATACTGAGCTATTGCCGACTTTTCGCCACGGTTTTTTCCAGTCACGAATAATCCATACTTCGTCCTGACGGCTGGAAGGATGTGTGAAGAAGCAGTCTATGTTATCGATTATGACTATGTCTATGTCAAGAAATAAAGCTGTACCGTGTAAACCATATAAATCTGCACTGAATGTTGTCAGTTTGTTCCAGCCACGTTCAGGCAGACCCTGAGGCAGATCCAGAGGTATCAGCGGATAACACTGAACAGCCGGATTGATGCCTTTAGCATCATCTGTCAGGCAAATCATGGTAAATGGTAGCGTTAAGTGGCGTTGCACCATGTTATAGAGGCGGTTGATGTATTCAGCATCATATTTTTGCCCCCATTTCATGCATAGTATGTAGTTTTGTGAAGCTGTGTCCATGGCATATTTTGTCTGGGCGTTTACTGGTGTGGGAGTATAGCATTTTAGATTTTTGTATAGTTTGATTCCATTGATTAAGAATAATAAATTGCTGATTGATTTTAACTGTTTTTCGCGGTTTTATTGATTATTCGCTGTTTGTGTTCGTTTTAATGCTAAACTTATTATCTGCTAGGTAAACTGAAATGGTTTTCTGTTAAGGTTTAATGGTGTTGAAAAGACGGATTAAAACAGATTTTCTGATGAGAGATAATTTGCTGCTCACGGATTTATTGTCAGTTCTGATGATATTTTGTATCTGTTTTTAAATGTGTTTGAATCCGGCGATAACCAAGGATTGTGAATGAAGAAGCTTTTATGGGTATTATTTAAGAGTAATCTGATTGTACGCATGCTGATATGTATGATTATCGGCGCGTTTATTGCGGCATTTTTACCGCAGTACGGGGTGAAACTGGAATTTCTGGGTAAGGTATTTATTCAGGCTTTACGTGCAGCTGCTCCGATACTGGTTTTTGTATTAGTCATATCTTCTATTGTTAATAATAAATTTGATAATGTTTCCAGTATTAAGTCAGTAGCCTGGTTATATGCTGTTACTGTTCTGATTTCTGCTGTACTGGCTTCTACGGTAAGTTTTTTATATCCGCTACAGCTGGTAATGGATGTACCGCCGATATCTGAAAAACCGCCGGAAGGTGTGGCAGAAATTCTTATGAATATTGTGCTCAAGTTTGTAGATAATCCGGTTGATGCACTGGCAACCGGTAATTTTCTGAGTATTCTGGCATGGTCAACAGCATTGGGTATTGCATTACGCCAGAGTAGTGAGGCAACGAAATCGGTGATTAAAAACTGGTCGGATGCCACTATCTGGGTGGTTCGCCTTGTTGTGGCAATTGCTCCTTATGGTGTACTTGGTTTGGTTGCTTCTCACTTTACGAGTGATGGTTTGGCTAAGCTGAAGAATTATCTTGAGCTGATTGGTGTATTACTGGGTCTGATGGTGTTTGTGGCACTGGTGATTAATCCGCTGATTGTATTTTTGAATTTTCGTAAAAATCCATATCCGCTGGTGTTTACCTGTTTGCGTTATAGTGGAATTACAGCGTTTTTTACCCGTAGTTCAGCAGCAAATATTCCGGTAAATATCCGTCTGGCTCAGCGTATGCAATTGCCGGAAGAAATTTATTCGCTGTCTATTCCTCTGGGTGTGACAATGAGTATGAATGGAGCGGCTATCACGATTACGACGATGACAATGGCTACTGTGCATACTTTAGGTCTGGATGTGAGCTTTATTCAGACATTGTTGCTAAGTATTCTGGCAACGGTATGTGCTCTTGGTGCTTCCGGTGTGCCCGGCGGTTCGCTGCTACTGATTCCGGTAGCATGCAGTATGTTTGGTATTGATCCGGCTATATCCGCTCAGGTGGTAGCAATCGGGTTCGTTATCAGTGAAATTCAGGACTCAGCTGAAACAGTTTTGAATTCTTCCAGCGATATGCTGTTTACCTCTGTGGTGTCACTCAAACAGCAGGGAAGAGATCCGAGTAAAATTGAGTTACTGCCGGAATAAGCCTGTATCATGATTGTGTATAGGCCGCTGTATAATTTATGCAGCGGTTTTTTATACGCGGGCAGAGTATTCGTTTTCTGCGCATAGGACGAATTTAATTTATATCTGTTTTTCTTCAATGTGAGGAATTTATGGCTATTCCTGTTTCTATACTGAATCTGGTACCACGTCGGGATAAAGGTACTGCGGCGGCTATACAGGATATGTTGCGTCTGGCACAGGCTGCTGAACAGTCAGGTTTTGTGCGTTACTGGATCGCAGAACATCATAATATGCCGATGGTTGTCAGCTCTGCCACTCAGGTATTAATTGGTCATACACTGGCTCATACCCACAAGATAAGGGTAGGCAGCGGCGGAGTAATGCTGCCTAATCACAGTCCGTTAATGGTTGCAGAACAGTATGGCACTTTAGCAACCATTTATCCGCACCGGCTTGATTTGGGACTGGGGCGTGCACCCGGTACTGACAGGGTAACAGCTGCAGCTTTGCGTCGGCATTTAAATGATGTTTCATTACAGTTTGCTGATGATGTGGTGCAGTTGCAACGTTATCTGGGCGATGAGAATTGTCAGGGAATAGTAAAGGCCTATCCGGGTATTGGTACACATATTCCGCTCTATATACTGGGCTCCAGTACGGATAGTGCTTATCTGGCGGCCAAAATGGGACTGCCATACGTTTTTGCTGCACATTTTGCACCGCGTTTTCTGGAAGAGGCCGCAGCGATTTACCGGGAACGTTTTCAGCCTTCTGCTCAGCTGAGTAAGCCCTTTTTTATGCTGTGTTTAAATGTTGTTGCCGCGGCAACGGATGAAGAGGCTCGTTACCTGCAAACTACGCAGTTTCAATCGGTATTGGGACTGGTTCGCAATAGCCGGGCGCCGTTACAGCCACCAGTACCTCATATGCACGGTTTATGGACTGCTGAGGAGGAAACTTATGTGCGTAACTTTACTGCCTGCACATTACTGGGTGCTCCTGATACTATTCGTCAGCAGCTGGAGGAATATCGCCTGCGCTTACAGCCGGATGAAGTAATGGCTGTGAGTTATATTTATGATATGGATAAATTACTTGAGTCTTATTATATTTTTAAGAGTGTGGCAGATATTGTCGGCTAATCTGTTAACTTGCCATATTAAAACGAATTAATACTTGATAATAGGTATCTACCAGTCTGATATTTATAAATTTGATTGGAATTATTTGTCTCATATCAAATATTACTTGATTAATATTATCATTTTTACTGGTATTTTTGCGGTAAGATTACAATTATCTTTATAACGTAAGCAAATCGGGAGTATATGCATGAGCAACGATGTAATTAAGGTCTTTGTGGGTTGTGACCCGAATAACTGTGATCTGGAACAGATGATGGTGGTGGATTACAGCATCCATAAACATACATCGCGGCCAGTGGAAATTATCTGGATGCAGTTAAGTCATGACCCGGAAAGCCCCTGGTACTCTGATCCGCAGTCTGGTGCCGGCTGGCATACTGAAAAATGGGCAACACCGTTTTCAGGTTTCCGCTGGGGTATTCCTGCTGCCTGCAATTATGAAGGCCGGGCTATTTATATGGATGCAGATATGATTATTCTGGCTGATTTAGCCGAACTTTGGGAGCATCCTATTGAAGGTGAAGCAATTGTTGCTGCCAAGGAAGTGCATGATCATGCCAAGGGCAAACGCTTTACCCGCTTGTGTACTTGTGTCTGGGATTGTGCGAAAGCTAAAGCTAAATTGCCGGAACAGGCTACGCTGCGTGCTGACCCTGATTCGCATAAGAAAATGATGGCTAAGTTTAAAGAGCATCCTGAATGGGTACAGGCTTATACAGCTGCATGGAATTGTGTCGATGGTGAAGGTATGCCGATCGAGCAGATGAAAATTTTGCATTATTCGGATATGGGTACCCAATTTAGTCATAAGTATTCAATCCCGCGTTTGTCTGCAGCTGGTCAGAAACATTGGTTTGATAGTGATATTCTGCCTCATCCGCGTAAAGATCTGGTTGAGCTGTTTGACCAGTACTATCAGGAAGCTCTGGATGCCGGCTATAAGCTGGAAAATTATGCTGTGGAACCTTTTGGTGCTTTCCCTAAGGAATCTCAAGTAGGTTATGATGGCAATGAAGTTACTCGCCAGAAAAAACAAAAACCATTACTTTCACGTGTTTGGCATAGTCTGCGTGGACGCGAATAAGTTATCAGTTAAATCTGATTACTGGTCATCTGCCAATCTGGCTGATGACCAGTTTTTGTTACAGATAGGGTAAAAATGAATGAATGTATGCTTATAATTCGAATGGCATCATAATTACATTTCCAGCGGATCTACATCGATCAGCCAGCGTGTGTGCGGGCTGGTTTTTTCCAGATGCAATAGCCAGCTTTGCCATATTGTAATGCTGTGATGTAATTCGCGCCGGTTATGACTTTCCAGAAAGACCTGTGCCCGTTCATAACCGGCCAGCCGTGCCATTAACATTGGTACTGGTCCGAAAATACTGACACTGGGCGGTAAAGACTGTTGCTGTCCGATACCCTGTAATGCCTGTCGCAGGAGTTCCTGTGCTTCACGCATGGTTCTGGCGTCAGCACGAATAGCTGCCATATAGCTGAAAGGTGGCATGCCCAGTTCCTGTCTTTCCGTCAGTTCTGCTGTTGCAAAGGTAACATAATTTTGTGCAGCCAATGCCTGATAAACTTTGTGTTCGGGTTGTCTGGTTTGTACCCAGACTTCGCCACTGCATTCTGCTCTGCCGGCACGGCCGCTTACTTGCATCAATTCGGCAAACAAGCGTTCTGGTGCGCGAAAGTCCGCACTGTAAAGACTGTTATCTGCATTTAAAACAACAACCAGATTCAATTGCGGAAAATCATGACCTTTGGCCAGCATCTGGGTGCCGATCAGAATATCTACCTGCCGGTTAATGATTTTACTGTAAATATCTGACCAATCCTGCCGGTGGGCGGTGCTGTCGCGGTCTACCCGCAGAATACGTGCCTTAGGTAACAGATATTGCAGGTTTTCTTCAATGCGTTGTGTTCCTTGTCCGACAGCCGTTAAATCCTGATTACCGCATTCCGGGCAACAATGTGGAATACGCTGGTGAAAATCACAGTGATGACAGCGCAGCTGACCGGCATGCTGATGTAAAACCATCTTGGCCGAGCAGTTAGGGCAGCCGAAAGTATGCCCGCAGGCGGCGCAGAATAAAGCCGGAGCAAAGCCGCGACGGTTCAGATAGACCATACTTAAGCCACCATTGGTAAAATTGGTCTGTAATTTTTGTTTGATAATATCGCTCAAACCATTATCTAGTGGTAACCGGCGAATATCTACCAGATGAATTTGCGGTAATTGAGCACTGATATGGGCGCGTTCGCTTAATTGCAGTAGTTGATAATCTTTTTGCTGGGCTTTATACCAGCTTTCCAGAGACGGAGTGGCACTGCCCAGTACAATAGGACATCCTGCCTGCTGCGCACGCCACACAGCCAGATCCCGTGCCTGATAACGCAGTTCGCTTTCCTGCTTAAATGAGTAATCATGTTCTTCATCGACTACAATTAATCCCAGATTATGCATGGGAGTGAAAACAGCCAGTCGGGTGCCAATGATTAAAGCTGTCTGTCCGAGTGCAGCCTGAAGATAACTGGTTGTCCGTTGTCCGGCAGCAGTCTGACTGTGCAGCAGAGCAGTAATAGTATGTGGAAATCGCTGGCGCACACGCTGCAATAATTGCGGAGTCAGATTGATTTCGGGCAGCAGAAATAAAACCTGTTTGCCCTGCTGCAATATTTTGGCCATGATGTCGAAATAAACTTCTGTTTTGCCGCTGCCTGTAATGCCATATAACAGAAACGGAGCAAACTGGCCGAATTTATTCTGTACTGTTGTACTGGCAAGCAGTTGTTGCTGATTAAGCTGATACCGGCTTTCCGGAATGCTGCCGCAGGCCGGAACTGAAGTAGTCTGTATCCAGCCTTGTAGCTGCCACTGATTAAGATAATGTGCAGCCTGAGAATGTATGGTCTTAAGTTGTTGTAATGTAGCAGATATTGTTTGCAGATGTTGCCATAATGCATTTTGTTTGTGAAAGCGTGCCGGTGGAGGAGGCTGTTCACGCCCCAGAGCATTTAACGTGTAAATCACTTCCGGTCGGGGTAGTTGCACGACTTCAGGCTGACGCAGTCCTTTTGGCAACGCCGCCATTACTGCCTGCCCGAGGGGATAGTGATAATAGCGGGCAGTAAAACTGAGTAATGTGCGCCAGTCTTCAGGCAATTGCCAGTCATCAGAAAGCACTGATTCTATTGGTCGTATTTTGCTGATATCAATTTCCGGTTCTACATTACTTTCCCATACTATGGCGGCCACCAGACGTTTGCGGAAGCGTACTGCTACCCGTGTACCGGCGGGCAGGGCTGTGGTATGGGCATAGGTAAGCAGTGAATACAGGGGCACATTCAGTGCCAGTTGATGGTAAATCAATGTAAGCAGAAATAAAAAAGGCAATGAAATGCTGATTGTAACTCAATTTGGTCAGCTTTTATCATTGCGCTGTTTATGCGATAATTTATATTAATTTATTATTACGGGGATAATAGCGTGATGCAGATACTGGCAGCAGATGTTCAAGATTATCTGGAACAGGTATTACATCAGTACAGCTAATTTCCGTAAGATTTTACCCGTTTGAAGACGGGTTTTTTTGTGCCTATTGATAAATGCTGAAGGTTAAATTATGGCTAATCCGCTGTATCGGCAACATTTCATTTCTATTAATGATTTATCTACTGCGCAGCTGGAATTTTTGCTGGCGCTCGCTTTACAGTTAAAACAGCAGCCTCAGGCTGATTTATTAGACGGACGTTTAATTGGTTCGTGTTTTTTTGAACCGTCTACACGAACCCGTTTGTCATTTGAAACTGCTATCCAGCGGCTGGGCGGTAAAGTTATTGGTTTTGCTGATGGTGCCAATACCAGTGCCAAGAAGGGAGAAACGCTTGCTGATACCGCCAGAATTATCAGTAATTATGCAGATGCAATTGTAATGCGTCATCCGAAAGATGGTGCAGCCCGGGTAGTCAGTGAGTTTGCCCGGGTGCCTGTTATCAATGCAGGAGACGGTACGAATCAGCACCCGTCGCAGACATTGCTGGATTTAGTCACCATTTATGAAACGCAGGGGCATTTACAAAATCTTAAAATTGCTTTAGTTGGTGATTTGAAATACGGCCGTACTGTACATTCACTGGCGCAGGCTCTCAGTCGCTGGGGGTGTGAATTTATTTTTGTGTCTCCGCCAACTCTGGCAATGCCTGCTTATATCTGTGAGCAGCTGGATGATAATGGCGTACATTACCGGACTTCCGGCAGTTTCGAAGAAGCATTGGCCTGGGCAGATATTCTGTATATGACGCGTATTCAGCGTGAGCGGTTCGATGAACAGGAGTTTGCCAGAATCAGTGGTCATTTTAATTTGTGTGCGGCTATGCTCGGGCAGGCTAAACCGAATATGCGTATTTTGCATCCTTTACCGCGTGTGGATGAAATCCATGCAGATGTCGATGACAGTATTCATGCTTATTATTTTCAGCAGGCCAATAATGGTATGTATGCGCGGCAGGCTATTCTGGCGGCGATTCTGAATGAACATATTGATATAGTTGTAGCAAAAGGATAAACAATGATGAATCAGACCAGACTGAGTGTTGAGGCAATAAAAGATGGTACTGTGATTGATCACATCCCGGTAGGGCAGGGGCTGACTATTTTGCGCCAGTTTAAATTGCTGCATTCCGGTGATGCGGTTACGGTAGGGTTTAATCTGAGCAGTAAATCCACCGGCAGCAAGGATATTATTAAAATTTCCGGTCAGTATCTTGATGATGCTGCGGCTAACCGCTTGGCTTTGTTCGCGCCGCAGGCTACAGTTAATGATATTGAAAATTTTCGGGTAGTACGCAAACGTACACTGACTTTGCCGGAAAGTATCAGTGAAGTGTTTCGTTGTCCGAACAGCAATTGTGCCAGCCATGGAGAACCGGTAAAGAGCCATTTTTCTGTTCGGGTGAGTCATGGCGAAACCCGTTTATGCTGTCATTACTGCGAAAAAACGTTTGCGCGCGAATCCGTGATTGAAGCTTAGCTGTTAATTTACCGGTCTGGTGATTTATAGTCCGAATGCTTCGGCATGAAAGCTGATGTGGCTTTCTATAAATGTACTGACAAAATAATAGCTGTGATCATAGTTTTCACGCAGCTGATACCGAATGTTAATGCCTTTGGCTTTGGCTTTGGCTGCCTGAACGAAATCCTGTGGATTTAATTGCTCAGGATAGTATTCATCCACGCTTCCCTGATCGATAAGAACTGGTAATGAAAACGGATACCGGCTGATCAGTTCAGTACTGTCATATGCAGCCCAGTCTTGCTGATTGGCTCCCAGATAGGTTGAGAATGCTGTCTGACCCCATGCTCCGGCTACCGGATGGGCGATAGGAGCAAATGCCGATACAGCAACGTAGCGCTGAGGGTTTTTCAGGGCAATCATCAGCGCACCATGACCGCCCATACTGTGGCCGCATAAACTACGCTGTTCATTAACCGAAAAATGTTTTTCGATAAGTTCGGGCAGTTCTGTGACCACATAATCATACATCTGGTAATGCTGAGCCCACGGCTGCCGGGTAGCATTAAGATAAAAACCGGCACCCTGTCCCAGATTGTAAACATCAGCATCAGCTACATCAGTACCGCGCGGACTGGTATCCGGCATAACCAGAACAATACCCCATTCAGCAGCAAAACGCTGTGCACCACTTTTCACCGAAAAATTTTCATCAGTACAGGTGAGCCCGCCCAGACAATACAGCACAGGCAGCCGGTAACCTTGTAAGGCACGTGACGGAAGATAGACAGAAAATGTCATGTCACATTGATTGTAGTGACTGTAATGCCGGTAACGTCGTTGTTCGCCGTTAAACAGTTTATGAGTGGTCAGCAGAGTTATTTCAGCCATTTTAAAGGATCCGTATTGAGTTTATAACATGATGAAATACCGGCAATTACATTAATAATGTGTATGCACATACGCATATTATTAATAATAAATGACTGTACGAATTGATTCGCCGGTATGCATCAGCTCGAATGCCTGATTAATATCAGTCAGCGGCAATGTATGAGTAATAAATGGTGTCAACTCGATTTTACCCTGCATGGCTTCTTCCACCATCTGCGGCAGTTGTGAGCGTCCTTTAACCCCACCGAAAGCAGATCCTTTCCATACCCGTCCGGTAACTAGCTGAAAAGGGCGTGTGGCTATTTCCTGACCGGCACCGGCGACACCGATAATAATGCTTTGTCCCCAGCCCCGATGAGCGCATTCCAAAGCAGCACGCATCACTTCTACATTACCGATACACTCAAAACTGTGATCTACGCCCCATTCAGTCAGACCAATAATTACCTGTTGTATAGGTTCCTGATAATCGTTCGGATTAATACATTCTGTGGCACCAAAATGTCTGGCAAGGGCAAATTTAGCCGGATTGGTATCAACAGCAATAATTCGTCCGGCTCCGGCCTGTCGTGCACCCTGTACTACAGCCAGCCCGATACCACCCAGCCCGAATACGGCAACAGTATCACCTGCCTGTACTTTAGCTGTATTGTGTACTGCACCAATACCGGTAGTGACTCCGCAGCCTAGCAGACAAACCTGATCATGTCTGGCTTCAGGATTGATTTTAGCCAGAGATACCTCTGCCACAACGGTATATTCGCTGAAAGTTGAACAACCCATATAATGGTAAATTGGTTTTCCCTGATAGGAAAAACGTGTTGTGCCGTCAGGCATCAGCCCCTTACCCTGTGTTGCTCTTACTGCGGTACACAGGTTTGTTTTACCCGAACGGCAAAACAAACACTTTCCGCATTCAGCGGTATACAAGGGAATAACATGATCACCGGGTTTGACAGAAGTGACGCCTTCACCGACTTCTACCACAATACCGGCACCTTCGTGCCCCAGAATAACCGGAAATACACCTTCAGGATCATCGCCCGACAGAGTAAATGCATCAGTATGGCAAACACCGGTATGGGTAACTTTTACCAGTACTTCACCAGCCTTGGGCGGTGCAACGTCTACTTCAACAATTTGTAATGCTTCTCCGGGAGCAAAGGCAACTGCGGCACGAGATTTCATACTCTATCCTCTGAATTAATAAGCGCATGTATTCGGCTAACATAACGGGATTGCAGCAATAAATCAATTGTCAGATTCTTAATTACCAGTCTGGTAGTCTGAATATGAGACCAGAAAAGCTGTGCAGAATAAATATTATGAGTGTAAAAATCTGATTTATATTGATATTCTAATGAATTTTATTTGTATGCCAGTATGGATAGTATATTTGTATGTATAAATAAAATTATTAACCGGAAAGCGCCACTATCAAACTTAATATATCGATAGTGGCGCTGACTGATGTGCAAGCATAAAAATCAGCCAGAAATGCCTGATTTCCTTGTTAGAAAATGCTGATATATCTGAAATATAGGTGTACTCATTATCTTTAAAACAAGGATTTTCCAAGACAAATGCAGCAATCGCAGCTATATTTTGAGTATTTAATTTATTGATTTTTAAATGCTCAATACTCTTTTATGGCGAAATTTGTTAGCTGTCTGGCAATTCTTTCCATCAACTGGCTGATAATTTTACGTTGTAATATTTTGGTGTAATAAGAAAGGCAAAGTATCAGGCAGCCATTAAGGAAAGCCAGATGAAAGGTAGCAGTCAGCGTGCCGCTGTTTATATTGGCTCCGGTACGAAAGTTATGCAGCTTGAAGTTTGGCGGTACGGTTATTTTGTTAATCCGGCCATTATTGGTATAGATAAAAACCAAATCTTTTTGCAGATTTTGTAACGTTATCGGTGATAGCATTTTATTTGCTGCAACTGTTGCTTTGGCATCCAGAATATCTTGTTTAATTTGCTGTGCACTGGTGTAAATATCTCCGGAAATAGTAGTTATTGCCTGCTGAATTAAGCAGGTAAAGCTGTCTTCTATGTTGAGTATAGGATGACAGTTAATCGCAGTTAATATGGGAAATGAATCCAGCTTAAAAAAATCTGTATTGGTCTGCTGAATCAGGGCAGTCAATAATGAATTCATGGTCAGATTATGTCTGCTTGCTATAGAGCTTAATTTTTTAACAGTTTCTGCTTCAATTATGGCCGTATAGCTTGCTGTTTGGATTTCTCTGGCAGGATTACTCCACATTTTTACAGCTTGTTGATAATCAGAATAACTGTGTCCTGTTTTATTTGCAGAACTAAAACCTGAATTTTCCAGGGATATATTTCGGCCAATAGTTTTATCAGAAAAATTTTGTGCAGACAGACGTAATATTTCAGAAAAAATCTTCAGACCGGCTGTGGCGTCTGCAATGACGTGAGCCAGTGTCAGTATCAGTAAGTGGCGATTAAAATTATCCTGACTCAGCATGGTCAATCTGCATAATTGCTGATGGATATCTAACGGATCATTTACCTCTCTTTCCAGTAATTCATCAAAACAGCGGACATCATTTGAGGGTAATTCCGGTACGGTAATGACGGTGAATATTATGGGAAAAGATAAAGAGGATTTAACCAGATGCCATTGACTTTCCTGTAGAAGAATTTTGGAGGCCAGTGCCTCATATTGCTTTTGAATGATTTGTAAAGCCTGCTCTACTCTGCTCGGTTCCAGTTTACCTTCAACCTCCAGAATTAAAGTAAATTGTGTTGTTCCTGAAAAATTAGTATGCAAATTTGCCATACCACTTTCCAGTCTGTTCAGGGGGCGGATAAAGTTTAACGCCTCTGATTGAATATCAGAGATCTGAGTGCTCATTTTTATTTCCTTTATATTGACTTGAATAAGTTCAGAAAAGCGATTAATAATTTTTTGTTAAAAAAGAAATCGATAGGAAAACACAAATTTAAAATAAGGTAAGTCTAATACTGTTATTTTATTTATTTTTAAATCTTATTTTATTTTGTAGATAATTTGCTATTAAAGTATTGTATATGTAGATATATTTTACATTTTATTGGAATGATAATGCCTATTAAGCAACACTATTAGTAATATATAAATAAAATAAATTTATCTGTAATAGGCCAATTATTTATTAATATTAATAGCGAAGTAAGCACGCATATCTGGTAAGTAATAAGACTGTACGGTTTTTCAGCAAAATTGATAGACATTTTAATATTATTTTTTTAGCGGATTTCCGTATATATTTTACTTTCCCGGTCATACTGGCTATTACTGTACAGGCAATAAAAATTTGATTTACTGTTTAATTCTTATTATCTGAATTTTTATATGATTTTGGCATATTATAATCCAACATTTTGTGATTGGTTTATGACTGAAACAAACTTGAAATACCTTGTTTGATTTAAAATCTATCAGAGATAATGCGGTTAATCAGCTAAATGATCCCACACTGGTTTACAGATAGGTGGTAGTTCAGGACAGCAGCCGAGCAGGCCACCACCAAAATCACCATCACGATGAAAATCACTGCCACAGCTGGCTAAAAAATCGAATTGTTGTGCCAGTAAGGCATAGTTCAGTCTATCGTTCAGATTAGAACGCCCACTATGCACTTCAATCGCTTCGCCACCACAAGCCTTAAAATCACTGAACAGATTGCGGCGTGCAGTAGCAGACAGCTCATAGCGCATTGGATGCGCAATAACCGCAATCCCGCCGGCATGCCGGATAGCGGCAACAACCTCAGCCAGTTCTGCCCAGTGATGTTTAACACTACAGGATTTACCGTCACCAAGATATTTGCGAAATGCATCAGCTTTTTTATTTACATGGCCGGACCGGACTAAAAAATCAGCAATATGCGTACGTGTCACCATATCTATATTCGTAGTAAGTGCCAGTGTACCTTCATAAGCATCACTAATTCCTTTTTTAGCCAGCTTATCGGCAATGGCCTGTAGACGCTGTAAACGGCCGCTGCGAAGACGTCCGAGTAAAGTTTGTAATACTTCATCTTCCGGAGATATATTCAGACCGACAATATGTATAGTGCGTCCGCGCCAGCTTACTGAGATTTCCACCCCATTAATCAAAGTGATTCCTGACTGCTTGGCCTGTGCATGCGCGGTGGCCAGACCTCCGGTATGGTCATGGTCTGTTAATGCCAGCAATGTGCAACCATTAGCAGAAGCACGCAGAACAACTTCGGCTGGCGTCAGTGCGCCATCAGAAACCGTGGAATGACAATGTAAATCAATACTCATGAGCTTTTTTCGTTATTAGAAGATGATGTGGACAACTGTGCCTGCATCGCTTCATATGCAGCTTTTTCGCGGTAATAAATTTGCCAGACACAGGCATCGCCACAGTCACTATTGCAGCATTCCCAGTCTTCCGGTGGTACTGGCGGAGTTAATAATTCCGGTGCGCTCATAACTCACTATTAATGACATTGATTTCACTGTCACCCAGCCGGATACTGTCTCCGGCAATGATTTTCGCGGTTTTACGGGTTTCCGGCTGCTGATTGCGCAGTACTTTACCTTCGGCAATCAATTGTTTGGCTCTGCCGCCACTTTCTGCCAGCCCGGTCAGTTTAAGCAGATCACATAACGCAACATGCGGATGTCCGGCTAAGTCAAATTGCTGTTTCATCTGTTATACCTTTCCATAAATAGCTATTGTAGCTATTATCAGCGTCGAAGAGGATTTTGTTTTATGTATTGGTTACGCTAAAGGCATAAATTATGCTATGGTTTAACCAGAGTTAACCGGAGATTTGCCGTGGATACACTTAGCTGGTTATGTCAGCTGATTGCTTTTGATACCACCAGCCGTCAGAGTAATCTGGCCTTGATTAATTATGTGGCCGATTATCTGGAGAGCCGTAAACTGTCGCCATGGCTGGCACATAATGGAAAGGGGGATAAAGCCAATCTGTTTGTCACTATCCCGGCTGCTGATGGCAGTACTTCAGGCGGGATAGTACTTTCCGGTCATACTGATGTTGTGCCGGTAGACGGGCAGAAATGGTTATCAGACCCGTTTGCAGCAAATATACGTGATGGCCGCGTATATGGTCGTGGCAGTAGTGACATGAAAGGTTTTATTGCCAGTGTACTGGCTGCGGTTCCAGACATGCAGAAGGCAAAGCTGAAAGTCCCATTACATATTGCTTTGTCTTTTGATGAAGAAGTCGGCTGTCTCGGTGCACCGGTGATGCTGGCTGAGCTGGAAAAAAGAGGTTTGCAGCCGCAATCCTGTATTGTTGGTGAACCTACATCCATGCAAATGGTAGTAGCTCACAAAGGGATCCATACTTTCTGTTGTGAAGTACATGGTAAAAATGCTCATTCTTCGCTCACGCCTGATGGTGTGAATGCAATTGAATATGCAGCCCGTCTGATTGTATTTATCAACCAGCTGGCTCAGCAATTACAACAGCGGGCTGATTTGGATCATGCTTTTGATGTGCCGTTTGCTACTGTTTCAACTGGCCTGATTCGTGGCGGTACTGCTATTAATATTGTGCCGGATTATTGTACCTTTGAATTTGATTATCGTAATTTGCCGCATATGACGGTAGAAGAGCTGACTGAACCGATTCAGCAATATATTGCAACGACCCTTTTACCCGCTATGCAGGCAGTGGTACCAGAAGCATCAATTAAGCTAACCCATAATGTACAAGTACCTGCTTTAAATGACGCAAATAATCAGCAGCTGCATGCATTGATTACTCAATTAGTGGATAATAAACAGCAGGCCAAAGTGGCCTATGCGACTGAAGGCGGCCAGTTTCAGAATAGTGGTATCAATACTGTTGTATGTGGTCCCGGTAGCATTACAGTGGCTCATAAGGCTGATGAATATATAGAACTGGAGCAGCTTGAACGCTGTGATCACTTTTTACGTAAGCTGATTCAGGTGCAAAGCTTGTCATTTACTTGATACGGTATTATCAAACTCTGCGCTGTTTTATATATAAAATGTTTAGGATTAACTGAGGAACAGGAAGGTCAGATGGTAACCAAAAAATTTCTCTCTGCAGGGATATTGTTATTATCACTGATATTATCAGTGATGACTGTTCAGGCGAATGGCGTAAACGTTTATATGAGTGCTATTAATATGAGTTATGCGCGTTTTAATTCAGCGCAAACAGTCGCAGATGCCAGTAAAGCTCTGGCCAGTATGCGTGCTGCTGCCGTGGCCGCTAAAGCAAAAAAACCTTCCGGTCTGGAAAATGCTGCACCGAATAATCCAAAATTGAGAGCATACTATGCTGAGATGGATAAATTGATTGCAGAAATTGATAAAACCAATAATCTGGTTAAAGCGGGAAAAATGGTACAGGCTAAGGCAGAAGGTAAGAAAATATTGCAATTACGTGATGAAGGGCATAAAGCGATGAGGCAATAAAAGATACTAGGGCGGTATAGCAGTAAAAACGATAGTCCAGAATGCAAAAAGCCTGGTTCCGCCCCTTAAAAAGCTAAAGAACCAGGAAACATAGACAAATAAACTAACTGATAGATAATGACCGGAATCAATGAGTCTGTACGGACATTATCTTAAATTTTTCAGGCAATCCTTTTTTTGCAACATTTCTTTATCCCCTTTCTACAATCAGATAATTGTAGCTATTAATACAAAAATATACTAAATGCAATAAATATAATATATTATAAAAACTAACTATCTCATTACTGATTATAATACTCAATTAACTTTGCTGTCAGGCTTGGCTGAGTAAATAATTACTTTTTTAGGGCGTTTCAGTTTATATCTGATAAATAAGCGTATATCAGAACCAAAGGTGTTGTTTTCACGCAAATTAATATGACAAAACTCTGGTAAAACCTGCTTATTGGTAATTGGAGCCATCGCTGGCGGAAACAGGCGTAACATATACGCTTCCAAATGGCGGCTTTCCGCCACAAAAATAGTCATAAACACTGCCTTTCCTGATTATTCTAATCAAACCGCTATGCGCTTCCAGACGCATCTGGCGGCAGAAGAATGGCAAGGCTGGAAGACCGTTAATCAGAACCGGCAGGCATAAAGCCTCCCTGCCATTGTCTACCATCGAAAAGGTATGCCAATGACTCGGTAAACAGAATATGAAAAAACCATAATGAAAAATATTAATGGTTTATCTGTCTGATAAAACAGCCTTCCAGAGCTGGCCGTACTATTTAATACGGTATAGGCATCATACTGGCGAGTAATTAAATTTGTCAAGAATGTGTTAATTAAATAATATAATCAGTAGTTAATGTAATATTTTATTTTTTTATTGTAATCATTAAAAAACTATTTAATAAAATATAACATATTATTTTTTATATATATTTAGTATATATATTCTATGTATGCTGATATATTATGATATTAACATTTTTATTAGTGCTGTATGGCTGTTATTTGAATTTGAACATGAATTAGCTTAATCCCGCATTAATTCTTTATTTTTTATAAAAAATATATTTTAAAGCAGATTTGAAACAGTTTGCTGTCTTTCAAAAATGATTATTTAACGCAGTAGATATATTAATGATTTAGATACAGTTTTAATGCTATAGCTTTGAGTGAACCGTGATTTTATTAATGATAATGATGGAATTAAATTTGATTATGCTATACGTATTTCAAAACCGGAAAATCTAAGAATGAGCAAGTAGCCACAGTGTAGATAACCATGGCCTGCATATAATAGATACTGTTATTGACAATTACTCAGCCAGAGCATAAATTTCGTCCAGATTACGCCATTTACCTTCAGCATCCATGCCATACCCGAAAACATAACGATTGGGAACATCCAGTCCGACAAAATCAGCCATAATAGGTTTTTCTTTGCCTATCAGTTTGTTGGCAAAAACAGCTGTAGAACAGCTGGCTGCACCCATTTCCAGTATCTGTTTTTTTACGGCTGCCAGTGTATGCCCCTCATCCAAAATATCATCCAGTACCAGAATGTGGCGTCCGGCTACCGCATTCTGCGGGGCACGCAGCCACTGATAATTACCACCTTTAAGCTTATCACCATAGCGGGAAATATGGATGTAATCAAAATCCAGCGGAAAACGCAGTAATGGCAGTAATTTTCCGGTGAAAACAACTGCACCACCCATCACCGGTAATACCAGCGGGTATTTATCACTTAATGCTGCAGTGATGTCCGCAGCCATTTGCTCCAGCCTGGTTTCACAGGTTCTGCGGTCAAACAATAAATCTGCTTTATCCAGCATTGCCTGAGTTTCGGCGCGTCTGTCAGTTACATCAATTATGCTCATTGGTATTGTCCATGTGTATCCGGGTAAATAAAACCGTATGTCACTATTAACTGACCACCAATTGCTCAGAATAGATGCAGGTAGTGTTGTATACGGTTTAATTGAGTAAATTTGTGCTGCTCTGGTGATTTGGCAGCACTAAGACGAATATATTTTGATTGTTTAAACCAGAATATTAAAGGTAAATTATCCCAGAATTTTACTTACAATACGCGAATTTTATGCTATTCCGGCCATTTCGGGCAGTCTGAGAACATGCGAGTAAAATAACTGGCTGGTTTATTAGAAAAATTTTCTGACGGCAAGAAATAAAGAAACACCATTGCTGTTATGCAGAATTAATCTGTTAACTACAATGGTGTCAAATGGTTGAATTATACCGGATGCAGGTAATGAATCTGCTGGTTACTGCTGCCGCGCCAGACTAGCGCCGGATCTTTCAGTTCCTGTATGAATTTACCGTCGATAAGGGTGTTGATTTCATTTACAATCTGCATTTGCGCCGGTGATAATTCTGCCAGTGTGTAGCCTGTCCATAACCAGATGTCTTTATGTTCGGTTTCCTGCCGTACCCGTCTGACCAGTTTCAGGATAGCATTCAGGTTATGCGGGTGCAGCGGATCTCCGCCGGTGAGCGACAGCCCCTGACGCACAATACGTTTGTCGTTAAGGTCGCTGATAATCAGCTCTTCCATCTGCTGGTCAAATGGTTTACCGGAATCTGTCCGCCATGTGGTGGCGTTATAGCAGCCCCGGCATTTGTGCTCACAGCCGGCTACGAACAGCGTACAGCGGGTTCCGGGACCGTTGACAACATCAACCGGATAATACTGATGATAATTCATACTTACAGTGCACCACATTGCTGACCAAGGTGTTTGACCCGTCGTTTAACTTCTTCCTGTTTGCCGGCATTAAACGGGCGGGAATCCGGACTGCCCAGATAACCGCATACACGTCTGGTAACGGATACCCGTGCAGGATCATGATTGCCGCATTTCGGGCAGACAAAACCTTTGCTGGTACAGGAAAATTCACCGCTGAATCCACAGTCGTAGCATTCATCGATCGGTGTATTGGTTCCGTAATAGGGAACGTAACGGTAGCTGTAGTCCCACACGTCCTCTAATGCTTTAAGATTGTGCTGTAAATTCGGATATTCCCCGTAGCAGATAAAACCGCCACTGGCCATTTTCGGATAGGGTGCTTCAAAATCGATTTTATCGTAAGGATTAACCTTTTTCTCAACATCCAGATGGAAGCTGTTGGTATAGTAACCTTTATCGGTCACACCATCGATAACCCCGAATTCGGCAGTATCAAGCCGGCAGAAGCGATCACACAGGTTTTCACTGGGTGTGCTGTACAGGCTGAAACCATAACCGGTTTCGGCTTTCCAGCGGTCGGCAGTGTCACGCAGTTTTTGTACGATAGCAATGGCTTTCTCGCGCAGGGTTTCGCTATCAAAAACATGTTTTTCGGTACCATACAGGGCATTAATGGTTTCGTGCAGACCGATATAGCCCAGTGAAATTGAGGCGCGGCCGTTTTTGAATATTTGAGCTACTGAATCATCAGCATTCAGACGTACCCCGCAGGCACCCTCCATATACAGAATCGGAGCCACTCTGGCTTTGACATTTTCAAAACGGGCAATGCGTGTCATCAGTGCTTTGCGGCACAGTTGCAGACGTTCATCCAGTAACTGCCAGAAACGTGTTTCATCATATCTGGCTTCTATGGCGATACGGGGCAGATTCAGGCTGATAACCCCCAGATTGTTTCGTCCTTCATGGATTTGCTCACCGTTTTCTTCATAGACACCAAGGAAGCTGCGGCAGCCCATCGGAGTTTTGAATGAACCGGTAACAGCGACAACCTGATCATAGTTAAGAATATCCGGATACATACGTTTGGAAGCACATTCCAGAGCCAGCTGTTTAATATCGTAGTTAATATCACCGGCTTTGTGGTTAATACCATCTTTTATGCTGAATACCAGTTTGGGAAAAACGGCTGTTTTGCCATTTTTACCGAGGCCTGCGAGGCGATTGCGTAAAATAGCAGTTTGTATCAGCCGGCTTTCCCAGCTTGTGCCCAGACCAAAGCCAAAGGTTACAAAAGGAGTCTGACCATTGGCCGTATGCAGGGTATTGACTTCATATTCCAGTGACTGAAAGGCGTCATAACACTCTTTTTCAGTACGTGCACGTGCATAGTCGTTTGCATTGGCAATCTGCCATTCAGTTGCTACTGCCAGATGTTTGTTGTAGCTGGCACGAACAAAGGGAGCCAGTACTTCATCAATACGGTTGATGGTGCTGCCGCCATAAATATGGCTGGCTACCTGCGCAATGATCTGTGCTGTTACCGCTGTGGCAGTGGCAATTGATTTCGGCTGCTCGATTTCGGCATTCCCCATTTTGAAGCCGTTAGTCAGCATGCCTTTCAGGTCAATCAGCATGCAGTTAAACATCGGGAAAAAAGGCGCATAATCCAGATCGTGGTAATGGATTTCACCCCTTTCATGTGCCAGTACCACATCGCGTGGCAGCAGGTGCTGTTGTGCATAGTGTTTGGCGACAATGCCGGCCAGTAAATCGCGCTGTGTCGGAATAACTTTACTGTCTTTGTTGGCGTTTTCATTGAGCAGACTAAAGTTGGTCTGTTCAACCAGACCCTGAATTTCACGATTTAGACGACTGCGTGATTCACGTGCCACATCTCGGGAATGGCGGTATTCAATATACGCACGGGCCAGCTCCTTGTACTGTCCGGCCATTAACTGGTCTTCAACAGCCTGCTGGATATCATGAATATCAATATATTCACGCTCGGCAAGATGACCGGCCACACTTTCTGCCACCTGATGGCAATAATCGATATCGTTGATCTGTACTGCTTTGGCTGCTTGTTGTATGGCTTCTTTGATGCGGGCTGTATCAAAAGGTACGTGACAACCATCTCTTTTAATTACAATGGGTTTCATGCTGATTATCCTTCTGCCGCCTGTAATAACCGGCAGCAGTTACTGCATTGTTATTAAATAATAACAATTTGTCTGATCAAAGTGCTTATATGTAAAAAATACTATATTTAGTGTTTAAGTGCTATTGTTGCGCTTTTTTTTACTATATATGGGATTTGTATGATGAATAAAGCAGCATTTTTCACATTTATTTGATATAGCGCATCATTCATGGTTGACATGGCTATTTATTATAGATAAATCATTGGTTTATATTATTGAAAACAAAGTGTAAAAAATGGTCATTTCTTGCCTGCGACTGAAATACTGATGTCTGTAACCAACTTGTCTGAAATCTCTGTTAGAAGGTAACAGGTCTGAATTAGATTATTTTATTTTCAGTAATATGCTTAGAATATTGTATATAGAATAAAATAATCGTTGTACTCAATCAGATGATTGCTATGCAAGTAGCCTAAGTTAAAGCAGATGGAGATACTTATAATTGACAACCGGGCAAATAAGACAATCTGCCATCGGTAATGATAGTGAATCTATATAACAGATAAATTTGAGCATGGTAGGTGTCTGATAATTAGAGATAAAAGAAAAAACAAAAGTCCAAATCATATGAACTTCTATATTTATTGATTATTTCTTTATAACCTATTAATAGTCCAATATGCGACGACTTTGCCACAAATATGAATTTTATCCAAATCACCACGAGTAATTGTTTCCGAGGGATATCTTGATTGATTATCATTCATTACGCGATATTGACCATCAAATAATAATTGCAATCGTTTAATACTAAAACCTTTATCAACGTAAAAAACATATATACCATCAGACATATAAAATTGAATTGTAGTATCAATAAATAGTAGGTCACCGTTCTTTAATGTGGGATTCATAGAATCACCTTTTGCTTTTATTATCGCAATTGATGTTAGGTTATTCCCTATATTTTCTTTCGCCCAAGCTTCAGGTATCTCAATTATCTGTTCTGCTTCCAGCGGCTCAATTTCAGTATTTTCAACATTTCTTTCTTCAATATCATTACAGACATTTAGATAATTTATTCTGATGTATCCATTTTTTGATTTACGGATCATTTTAGTATTGTCTGGTTCAATATATGGAAGTGGATATCCACATAAATTTGAGATTTTTACCATTACATCAAATGACACACCATTTTTATTAGTTTCCCATGCAGATACTGATGCCTTTCCCGATAAATTAAGTGCTAAAGCTAATTCTTCCTGACTTAAATCCGCATTCAAACGAGCTGATTTTACCCAATTACCAATATCAAACTTCATAAAAATACTCTAAAAAATCAGAGTATAGCTTTAATGTACTATTGCTGTATCTTAAATATTGACTGATCTAATCCAATCCACAAAGTATGGACTAAAAAATAATGAGGACATAGGATTGAATAAAAATATTTTAATTGCCGTAAGCATAGCAGGTGGACAAACTAATCAGATGGATGGGTAAATGAATCTCGGAATAGATGCGATAAATTACTAAAAAACAGATAAAAAATAACAATCAGATAATGGCAGAATACCGGCAGCAGAATGCCTGTATTACCGGACATCCTTATGCACATAAAGTAGGTAAAATCAGGTGTTATTCTGCCGATAATCACCTGTTATGAAAAACTATTTGCTGTATCGGTATAAAGGCAGAATCATGACCGGATAAGTAAAGATAAAAGTTATAAAAACTGAGAAAATAAATGATTTATGAGCAGAATAGCAGAGACGTTCTGACTATTATTGCGCCCATTTGCGACACAGAGCCAGAATATCTGTACCGAAATTTCTAATTTTACTTTCACCTAATCCATAAATATGGTTTAAATCAGCCAGTGTGGCCGGCGGATGCCGGACTAAATCCTGTAATGTCCGGTCGGCAAAAATGGTATAGGCTGGTACATTGTTTTTGCTGGCGCGTTCTTTACGCCAGTTGCGCAGCGTTTGCCACAGACGTTCTTCGCGTTCAGTACGCAGCCAGGTATCAGTATTACGATTGTTGCGGGTTTTATCATGCTTCAATGGTCGCAGCCAGACCTGTTGCTGGTTTTTTAATACTGCCCGTGCCTGCTCAGTAAGCTGTAATGCCTGATTGGCTATATCAACATTCAGATACCCTGACGCAACGCATTGCCGTACCACTGTACGCCACTCTTTAACTGTTAATTCACTGCCTATACCGAAAGTAGATAAATGCTGGTGTCCGCAGCGTATTACCAGGTCTGTTTCGCGACCGCGTAAAACATCAATCACATGTCCGGTAGGAAAACGCTGTTTTACCCGATACACGCACGAAAGTAATTTTTGTGCCAGTACAGTGCCGTCAAATCTGCTGGGCGGGTCGGTGCAGTTGTCACAATGTCCGCAGGACTCACCTTCCTCTCCGAAGTAGCGCAGCAAGAGCCGGCGGCGGCAGTCTGCAGTCTCACAAAAGGCCAGCATGGCATCGAGTTTTTGTAAATCAATGCGTTTTTGCGCTTCATCGCGCTCAGCAAGCTCAATCCGTTCGCGCAATAGTACCCAGTCATTCAGACCATAACACAGCCAGCTGGTGGCAGGCAGGCCGTCACGGCCGGCACGCCCCGATTCCTGATAAAAATGTTCAATGCTGACAGGCATATCAAGATGTGCAACAAAACGTACATCCGGTTTATCTATACCCATACCGAAAGCTACTGTTGCTACGATAATAATGCCATCTTCCTGTGTGAAGCGGCGCTGATTCCGGCTGCGTATTTCCCAGTCCAGTCCGGCATGATAGGGCAGGGCAGTCAGACCGTTTTCGCTTAGAAAAGCAGCAATATCTTCCACACGCTTGCGTGACAGACAGTAAACAATACCATTCTCTCTGGACATCTGGCTGCGGATGAATTGTAATAACTGTTTCTTGCCGTTGTTTTTTTCAATAACCTGATAGTCAATATTCGGGCGGTTAAAGCTGGAAACAAATAATCGTGCGTCTGTTAAATCCAGATAGTGCTGAATATCTGCTCTGGTGGCATTATCTGCTGTGGCAGTAAGGGCAATACGCGGAATACCGGCAAATTCGTCTGCCAGAATGCTCAGTTGCTGATATTCAGGACGAAAATCATGTCCCCACTGGCTGACACAATGAGCCTCATCAATCGCAAACAGGCTAATACGGGTATTGTGTAAAAACTGTAAAAAACGCGGCATAACCAGACGTTCCGGTGCTACATATAATAGCTTCAGATGCTCAGCCGCGATTTCATCAGCAATGCGCTGTATCTCTTCACCACTGGTGCCTCCGTGTACACAGGCGGCAGAAATACCATTGACATTCAGAGCTGTAACCTGATCCTGCATCAGTGCGATCAGTGGTGAAATCACAATAGCGACACCATCGCGCATTAATGCCGGAATTTGATAACATAAAGACTTGCCCGCGCCGGTAGGCATCAGTACCAGTGCATTATGACCGCTGGCTACTGTGTCGATAATTTCTGCCTGTTGTCCGCGAAATTCCGGATAGCCGAAAACATCGTGTAAAATTTGCTCGGCATGGGTCACAAAACACCTGTTACATTTAATCTGAAACGGGTATTGTACTGCAATTTACCTTTATTTCCGACAGTTACCTGATGGCTGTTGCAAGGAATTAGCATGAAAATCATTTATTTCCGTCACCTGATAACCAGTTTGGCTGTTTGTGCTATTCTGGCTGCATGTACTACCACCAATGTTCCGAAAGCCAGCGGCAGCTGGGTTGAGCTTGGTGTATCCGCCAGTGGTAATATCCAGTATGCGCTTGATAGCGGTAGTATTAAACGCCAGGGTAATCTGGTTACTTTCCGCGATCGCAAAACTGTTATCGACCCTAAACAGCAGTATTACAGTAACACACCGGCTTATAAAACCGCACTGAGTACAACGCAGATTGACTGTAGTCGTAAAATATTCCGGGTACTTGATGTAGAGTTGCTGGATGCGCATGGCGAACTGATTCGTCAGGATCATTTTGGCGAAACAGACTTGCGCCCGATGGGTATTACCAGTGGCTCAGCTTCCGAACAGCAATATCAGCATGTATGTGCACATTAATTCTAATTAAGATTAATTCTGATTAAGAAAGTTAGCAGGCATGAAAGTAAAATATAGCTTGTGGTTGATTTTAGGTCTGGCGGTTACGGCATGGGCTGAATCTCCTGCCGATGTTGAATTACTCAGTGCTCAGAAAGCTTATCAGGCAGCACTGTCAGCACAAAGTGCCAGCCAGAGTAAAGCATTGCAATTGCAAACTCAGTTGCAATCAGCGCAGTTACAGCTGAAAAATGCACAGGATAATGTTACTCGTCTGCAAAATGATTTTAATCAGGCTGATGTTCAGCGCCAGCAGGCTGATGCTGCATTACAGGCAGCCGGTACCAGACTGGATGCCGCATGGCAGGGTGTGCACGGCCGTTAAAACAGACAGACTGCAATAACTGCCGGGGTGAAAAATCACTTTGCATTTTTACATGCCTGACAAATGGCAACAGCTCGCGTAAAATAGCACTATTTTGCTCAGGCATTGTTTCTTGAAAAAACAATGCTATGGAATCAACTGTTGTCAAATGAATTATCCGATTGAATACGATGTAATTGTGGTAGGCGGCGGACATGCCGGTACAGAGGCGGCTTTGGCCGCTGCGCGTATGGGTGCGCAAACATTATTACTTACCCACAATATCGAAACTCTGGGACAAATGTCGTGTAATCCGTCTATCGGCGGCATCGGCAAAGGTCATCTGGTGCGTGAACTGGATGCACTGGGCGGGGCAATGGCACTGGCTGCTGATTACGGAGGTATTCAATTTCGTCGCCTGAATGCATCAAAAGGACCCGCAGTACGTGCAACACGGGCACAGGCCGACCGCATTCTGTATAAAGCAGCTATCCGTTCCATGCTGGAGAATCAGCCGAACCTGCAATTATTTCAGCAGCAGGTAGAAGATATTGTTGTGGAACATGGCCGTGCTGTCGGGGTAATGACGGCAATGGGTGTTATATTCCGTAGTCGTGCAGTGGTGCTGACGGCTGGTACCTTTCTGGCTGGTAAAATCCATATTGGTCTGGAAAACTATGCCGGTGGCCGTGCCGGAGATCCGGCTGCACAGCGTTTATCAGGCTGTCTGAAAGAGCTGAATTTGCCGCAGGGACGTCTGAAAACCGGTACTCCGCCAAGAATTGATGGACGCAGTATTGATTTCAGCCAGCTTAAAGAACAACCGGGCGACAATCCGGCACCAGTATTTTCAGTACGTGGCAACCGGGAGATACATCCGCAGCAGATTTCCTGCTGGATTACTCATACTAATAGTCACACCCATGATATTATCCGTAGCGGTTTCGACCGCAGCCCGATGTTTACCGGTAAGATTGAGGGAGTCGGTCCACGTTACTGCCCTTCTATAGAAGATAAAATCAATCGTTTTGCCGATAAAGAAAGCCATCAGATTTTTCTGGAACCTGAAGGGCTGAAAACACACGAATATTATCCGAACGGTATTTCTACCAGTCTGCCGTTTGATATTCAGTTAAAGCTGGTGCATTCAATGCCCGGATTGCAGAACGCACATATTCTGCGCCCCGGTTATGCCATTGAATATGATTACTTTGATCCGCGTAATCTCAAAGCCAGTCTCGAAACCAAAAATATAGCCGGACTGTTTTTTGCCGGACAGATTAACGGCACTACCGGCTATGAAGAAGCAGCTGCTCAGGGCTTACTAGCCGGAGCCAATGCTGTATTATATCTTCGTGAAGCAGAACCACTGGTATTGCAACGTGATCAAGCTTATTTAGGTGTACTGGTGGATGATCTGATTACTAAAGGCGTTACTGAGCCGTACCGCATGTTTACCAGTCGTGCCGAATACCGTCTGCAATTGCGTGAAGACAATGCTGATATGCGTCTGACCGGTCTGGGGCGAGCTGTTGGTCTGGTCAATGATGCGCAATGGCAAATATTTCAGCGAAAACAGGAAGCAGTTGAGCGCGAACTGCAACGCATGAGCCACACATGGTATACACCATTGAATCTGCCGCTGAGTGATCAGCAGCGGGTGCTGGGTCAGCCACTGAGTAAAGAATCCAGTTTGCTGGATATGCTGCGCCGACCTAATGTCAGCTATGCTGACTTAATGACTTTACCTAATGCACAGCAAGAAGTACTTGAAGCCGATGCGGCTGAGCAAGTAGAAATTCAGGCCAAATATCAGGGTTATATTGAGCGGCAAAATGAAGAAATCAGCCACCGTCAGAATCTGGAAAAACTAAAATTACCGGCCAGCATTGATTACACGCTGGTAAAAGGCCTTTCCGCAGAGGTACAACAAAAACTGAATCAATTTCGTCCCGAAACAGTTGGACAGGCTTCACGTATATCCGGTATCACTCCGGCGGCAGTCGCATTACTGATGGTGCATCTGAAACGGGGTTTTGAGGGAGCAAAAAAATATGAATG
Source organism: Snodgrassella sp. ESL0304 (assembly GCF_013344995.1). Lineage (NCBI taxonomy): Bacteria > Pseudomonadati > Pseudomonadota > Betaproteobacteria > Neisseriales > Neisseriaceae > Snodgrassella > Snodgrassella sp. ESL0304. Next base: position 60,155 of record NZ_JAAEDR010000017.1, on the reverse strand, counting down.
ACATGAAAACCATGTTGCAACAAGGTTTGCAGCAGATGAATATCGAACTGACTGTTCCGCAGCAATTACAATTACTGGCCTTTGTAGAGCTGTTGAAAAAATGGAATAGTACCTACAATCTGACTGCACTGCGCAATGATCAGGATGTTATCAGTCATCATATTCTCGACAGCCTCACTCTTTTGCCTTATGTAGAGCATGCCAGAGGCCTGATTGACGTAGGCAGCGGCGGTGGTATGCCGGGCATACCCGTAGCTATAGCACGCCCTGATTTGGCTGTCGCCCTGCTTGATGCTAACAGCAAAAAAACATCATTCCTGCAGCAGGCAGTAATCGAGCTGGGCTTAAGTAATGTACAAGTTATAACGGCACGGGTAGAAGCCATGGTTGGTGAGCAGTTCGATGTCATTACCAGCAGGGCTTTTGCTGAATTGAATGATTTTGTTACCATCACTAAACAGCTGATGGCAAAAGGCGGTTACTGGGCGGCTATGAAGGGAGTTTATCCCTATGAAGAAATTGAACGATTACCTGAAAATACAGAACTGATCCGGGTAGATAAACTCAGCGTACCGCATCTGGATGCAGAGCGGCATATGGTTCTGGTACGCAAGAAAGAAAGTGCATGAGTGCGCATATTATTGCAGTAGCCAACCAGAAAGGCGGGGTAGGTAAAACTACAACCGTAGTTAATCTGGCCGCTTCGCTGGTGGAAAAAAAGTCCAGAGTTCTGATAGTTGATCTCGACCCTCAGGGTAATGCCACAACTGGCAGTGGCATTAATAAAGCCAATGTAACCAGCGGAGTTTATGCTGTGTTGCTTGGTAATGAAACTATTCAGCAGGCCATTACCTCTGCTCAGCATGGCGGTTTTGATGTTTTGCCTGCTAATCGTGCTCTGGCAGGTGCTGAGGTAGAGCTGGTACAGGAATTGGCGCGGGAAATGCGCCTGAAAAATGCACTGGCACAGGTGGCTGATCAGTACGATTACATTATCATTGACTGCCCGCCGACACTGACTTTATTAACCATTAACGGTCTGGTTGCAGCACAGCACATTATTGTACCCATGTTGTGTGAGTATTATGCACTGGAAGGTATTTCCGATCTGATTGCCACCGTGCGTAAAATCCGCCAGGCCATCAATCCGCAACTGGATATTTTAGGTATTGTCCGTACCCTGTACGACCCGCGCAGTTTGCTGGCTAAACAGGTGGACGAACAGCTGGGTACCCACTTTCCCGATAAGCTGTTCAGTACACCGATTCCGCGTAATATACGTCTGGCAGAAGCACCAAGCCATGGCATGCCGGCCTTGCAATATGATCCTCGTGCCACTGGTACCAGAGCCTATCTGGCACTTGCTGATGAGGTATTGCTGCGTACCAGCAAATAAGCAGTTAATAAGCATAAATTAAATGTATTTATGTAATAACAGCCTTTGCCACAATGTGGTGTTAATCCGGAAATTAAAGAGCGATACATGGTAAAAGCAAAAGGTTTGGGTGCAGGACTGGATGCCCTGCTTGGTTCCGGTAGCGATATTACCGGAGGGGATCGTTTAACAACAGTAGCAGTTACAGATATTATTCCCGGGCGTTATCAGCCTCGAACCCAGATTGATGATGAAGGGTTACAGGAACTGGCTGATTCAATTCGTGCTCAGGGCGTTATTCAGCCAGTAATCGTACGTGAAATGGGGCTGCATCAGTACGAACTTATCGCCGGTGAGCGTCGCTGGCGTGCTGCTCAGCTTGCCGGGTTGCAGGAAATACCCGTAGTCATCAAAAGTATTACCGATGAAGCTGCGCTGGCAATGGGGCTGATTGAAAATATCCAGCGGCAGAACCTGAATCCTATCGAAGAAGCCCAGGGGTTGAAACGTCTGGTAGATGAATTCGGACTTACACATGATACAGTAGCCAAAGCAGTCGGTCGCAGCCGCAGCAGTATTTCTAACAGTCTTCGTTTACTTAATCTTCCTCAGCCGGTTCAGGACCTGATGTATGGCCGTCAGCTGGAAATGGGACATGCCAGAGCTTTATTAACTTTGCCGGTTATCCAGCAGATTGACCTGGCACAGAAAGCGGTACAAAATGGCTGGTCAGTGCGGGAAGTTGAGCGTCGCTGTCAGCAAATTCAGGCTAAACCAGAGGCTGCCAAACGTCATCTGGCAGAAAAAAGCAGTGAAGTTCAACAAATAGAAGCGGCGCTTGAGCAACGTTTTTCTGTGCCTGTGCAGGTACAAAGTAAAAATCAGCGCAGCGGCCGGATTATTCTGCAGTTTGATAATCCGGAAACTTTAAGTCATTTATTACAGAAACTAGGACTAGAATAATTCCTGCAAACAGAAATTAACTGTGGCAAAATTGTTCAGTTGGGTTATCAGTTTAAGCAATATTGTAGAAAAATATAGAAAAATTAATTAATTAGGTGTAGTTAATTTAACAAAATTTCACAAAATTACTTGACGATATTGTATTAGTTGATTATATTATTGCAGCTTACCGAAGTGTTTTTCAGGGTAACAGAATGAAGTGGATCATGTTTTGGCAAACAGTCATGTTGTTTGCCGCAGTTTGCGTGTCCGCATGGTTGTGGAATTATTCTGCTATCTGGTCAGCAGTATTAGGTGGGCTGAGTTACCTGATACCTACATTACTGGCGATATTAACTATTATTGCTGCAAAAAAATTACCGGCGCTATTACCTGCAACACTGATAATGGCCGAGATTAGCAAAATTCTGATGATATGCCTGATGATGTTATTGGTGTATGTATGCTATTCCGCTGTTAACTGGTTTGCTTTCCTGACAGGACTAATACTGGTCAGTCAGGCTGGATTGTTCACATTTAGAAAAAGATTGTTATTATGAGCGGCACAGAGATGACTCCGGGCGAATATATTAGCCATCACTTAATTAATTACACCCAGAAATCACCAGATTATCAGACAAATATGGTTGATTTCTCATTTCTCAATCTGGATACACTATTCTTTTCCATTCTGACCGGTGTAATCGCTTCTGCTATCTTGTTTATAGCAGCCAGACGTATGAAAGCAGATGTGCCAACCCGTTTTCAGGCTGCAATTGAACTGCTAATTGAATTCGTTAGTGGTATCTGCAAAGATATGATTCATAACGAGAAATCTCGTAAGATTATTGCTCCTCTGGGGCTGACTGTATTCATGTGGATTCTCTTCATGAATATCATGGATTTATTGCCGGTGGATTTACTGCCATGGGCATGGCAGCATGCTACCGGTGATCATCATGCTTATCTGCGTGTAGTACCTACCGCCGATCTGAATACCACCATGGCCATGGCGATTTCAGTCTTGTTTTTATGTATTGTTTATAATATTAAAATCAAGGGGCTGGGCGGCTGGATTCATGAATTATTCAGTGCGCCGTTCGGTAACAAAGTTTGGTTGTTTATCCCAAACTTTCTGATGAATATTATTGAGTTTTTCTCCAAAACCCTTTCACATGGTATGCGACTGTTCGGTAATATGTATGCCGGTGAAATTCTGTTTATGGTTATTGCCTTAATGGGTGGTGCATGGGGTATGTCCGGTGCCGCCGGTGTCAGTGATGTTGTGCTGTTTATCCTGCAGATAATTGCAGGTCTGGCATGGGCTATATTCCATATTCTGGTAATCGCCCTGCAGGCCTATCTCTTTATGGTACTGACTTTTGTTTATCTGGGTCAGGCTCACGATTCCCATTAAGGGTCAGTTTGTTTGTTGTAGTATTCTCTTTTCTTTATATTTAAGGAGTTAAGTAAATGGGTGGTTTAATCGCTATCGCTTGTGGTCTGATGATTGGTATTTCTGCAATGGGTGCCTCTATCGGTATTGGTATGCTGGGTGCAAAATACATGGAATCTTCTGCCCGTCAGCCTGAATTAATGAACTCATTGCTGGGTAAATTCTTCATTATCATGGGTATGATTGATGCTGCGTTCATTATCTCCCTGGGCGTATCATTCTTATACTTTGCCAAAATTGGCGGCTGATAAACTTGGATTTGCTGGTTGTTAACTGTTTTAATTAATAAACACAAATTCTAAAGGTTTAATCGTGAATATCAATGCAACCCTAATTGCACAAGTACTCGTTTTTGTCATGTTTGTGCTATTTACGATGAAATTCGTATGGCCGCCCATTGTCAAAGTGCTTGATGCCCGTGCCGACAAAATTGCCGAAGGTTTGGCTGCTGCCGAACGCGGGAAAAACGATTTTGCTCAGGCGGAAAAACGTGTTGCTGATATCTTAGCCGAGGGTCGCAGTCAGGTCTCCGAAATGGTGGCCAATGCGGAAAAGCGTGCCGCGCAGATTGTTGAAGATGCCAAAACGCAGGCATCAGAAGAAGCTGCCCGTATCATGGCTCAGGCAAAAGCTGATGTTGAGCAGGAAGCCAACAGAGCCCGTGAAGCATTGCGTCAGCAGGTAGCTGATTTGGTTGTTAAAGGTGCCGAATCTATCCTGCGCAGCGAAGTTAATCCTTCACGTCACGCTGATTTACTGGCGAACCTGAAACAGGAGCTGTAATCCCATGGCTGAGTTCGCAACCATAGCCAGACCATATGCAAAGGCATTATTCAGTCTGGCACAAGAACAGAATCAAATTGAGTCTTGGTTGGACGAACTGAAAACACTGGCTGAAATTATTCTGCAACCCAAAGTGCAGTTACTGATTGACGAGCCGGAAAGCGAATACACAGAAAAGGCAAAACAAATCCTGTCATTAGTGGATTTTACGCCGGCTGATGAATTAAAAAATTTCATCTTTCTGTTAGCGCAGAACAAACGCTTAACAGTTTTGCCAGAAATTTATACGTTATTCCAAGACTATGCTTTGTCCCTAAACGACATAAAAGAGGCCACTGTATATACGGCTTATCCCATTGACGAACAACAATTTACACAAGTCGTTTTAGATATGGAAGCCCATTTCAAAAGCCGGTTGAAAGCGCGTCAGGTGGTTGCCCCGGAATTGATTGGTGGCGTAAAAGTAGAAGTTGGTGACCAAGTATTGGATTTGTCGGTGCAAGGCAGATTAAACAGCCTGCATACGGCATTGATGAATTAGGAGAGTTTTCATGCAGCTTAATCCTGCTGAAATTAGCGATTTGATTAAAGCTAAAATCGCAAACCTGAACGTTGATTCAGAATTACGTACCCGCGGTACTGTAATGTCTGTAACTGACGGGATTGTGCGCGTTCACGGCTTATCAGACGTGATGCAAGGTGAAATGCTCGAGTTTCCCGGCAATACATTTGGTCTCGCCATGAACCTGGAGCGCGATTCTGTAGGTGCCGTGATTCTGGGTGAATCAGAACATATTAAGGAAGGTGACGAAGTTACCTGTACCGGCCGAATTCTGGAAGTACCGGTTGGCCGTGAACTGATTGGTCGCGTAGTTGATGCACTTGGCCGCCCGATCGATGGCAAAGGTCCGATTAATACTACACACACCGCTCCGGTAGAAAAAATTGCTCCCGGGGTGATTGCGCGTCAGTCTGTAGATCAGCCAATGCAAACCGGTTTGAAAGCCATTGACTCAATGGTACCGATTGGTCGTGGTCAGCGTGAGCTGATTATTGGTGACCGTCAGACTGGTAAAACAGCCGTGGCACTTGATGCCATTGTTAATCAGAAAGATACCGGTGTTATCTGTATCTATGTTGCTATCGGTCAGAAAGCTTCTTCCATTGCCAGTGTAGTACGTAAACTGGAAGAACATGGTGCCATGGATCACACCATCATTATTGCTGCTACTGCATCAGAAGCAGCTGCACTGCAATATATTGCGCCATATGCCGGTTGCAGTATGGGTGAATATTTCCGTGATAACGGCGAAGATGCGCTGATTGTATACGATGACCTGTCTAAACAGGCTGTGGCGTATCGTCAGATTTCCCTGCTTTTGCGTCGTCCGCCAGGCCGTGAGGCTTATCCGGGTGATGTATTCTATCTGCATTCACGCTTGCTGGAACGCGCTTCCCGCATTAATGCACATGAGGTAGAAGAACTGACCAAAGGTGCCGTTAAAGGTAAAACCGGTTCTCTGACTGCTTTGCCAATTATTGAAACTCAGGCCGGTGACGTATCTGCATTCGTACCTACTAATGTAATTTCGATTACAGACGGTCAGATATTCCTGGAAACAGACCTGTTTAACTCTGGTATTCGTCCTGCTATCAATGCCGGTATTTCAGTATCCCGTGTAGGTGGTGCAGCACAGACTAAAGTCATTAAAAAGCTGGGCGGCGGTATTCGTCTGGCACTGGCACAGTACCGTGAACTGGCTGCATTCTCGCAGTTTGCTTCTGATCTGGATGAAGCTACCCGTAAACAGCTGCGTCATGGTGAAGTTGTGACGGAACTGATGAAACAGAAGCAGTTCAGTACACTAAGCACAGGTGAAATGGCGCTGACACTGTGGGCAATTAATAACGGCTCTTATGATGATGTGCCGGTATCAAAAGCATTGGCCTTTGAAGCAGAATTTTTAAGCTATGTGCGTACCCAGTGTCCGAATGTGTTACAGGACATTGATACAACCGGCGCTTTGAGCGATGATAATGCCAAAGCATTGGACAACGCCATGAAGACCTTCAAATCGTCTTACAGCTTTGCGTAAGCGTGTTATTGAAAGGAGTCTGAAATGGCAGTAGGAAAAGAGATTCTCACCAGAATTCGCAGTGTTCAGAATACTCAAAAGATCACTAAAGCGATGCAGATGGTGTCAACCTCTAAAATGCGGAAGACTCAGGAACGGATGCGTCAGGCGCGTCCGTATGCCGATAAAATTCGTCTGGTGATGAGCCATCTGGCACAAACCCATTCTACTCATAATGTACCTTTATTGCGCAGTAATAATGACAGCAAGCGTGTTGGCTTTATTGTTATTACCACAGATAAAGGCTTGTGCGGCGGATTGAATGCAAATATTTTAAAAGCATTCTTTCATAAGGTGCAGGAATGTGAGCAGAATGGTCTGGATGCAGAGATTGTGTGTCTGGGCGGTAAAGGGCTGGCAGCCTGTAACCGTGTGGGTCTGAATGTCATTGCCAGTGCTGTGGGTTTGGGTGATACACCCAAAGTAGCTACATTATTAGGTCCGTTAACGGAAATTTTCCAGCGCTATGCCGAAGGTAAACTGGATGCTATTTATCTGGTTTATGCCGGTTTTATCAATACTATGCGTCAGGAAGCACGTCTGGAAACCCTGTTGCCGATTGGTCAGAATGTTCTGGATGAAGTATCTGAAAGCAAAGAGTTCGGCTGGGAATATGTATACGAACCATCACCACAGCAGGTGCTGGAATTTTTAGTCCGCCGTTATTTAGAGTCTGTGGTTTATCAGGCCTTATCTGAAAATATGGCTGCCGAACAGGCTGCACGTATGGTAGCGATGAAAGCTGCTACTGATAATGCAAGTAATGCCATTAAAGAATTGCGTCTGATATATAACAAATCGCGTCAGGCAGCGATTACCACAGAGTTGTCAGAAATTGTGGCCGGTGCTGCTGCTGTTTAAGCAGAACAGGTCAAATAAACTTAGGATGCGATAATGAGCCAAGGCAAAATCGTACAAATCATTGGTGCGGTAGTGGACGTTGAATTTCCGCATGATACTATCCCCAATGTGTATGACGCTCTTAAACTGGTTGATACTGATTTAACTCTGGAAGTTGAACAGTTACTGGGTGATGGTATTGTACGTACCATTCCGATGGGTACTTCCGATGGTCTGAAACGCGGTATGGCCGTAATCAATACCGGTGCTCCGATTACCGTACCGGTAGGCACAGCTACTCTGGGCCGGATTATGGACGTTTTGGGTCACCCGGTAGATGAGGCAGGTGAAATCAAAACCGATACTACCCGTTCTATTCATCAGCAGGCACCGAAATTTGATGAACTTTCCAGCTCTACTGAATTGCTGGAAACCGGCATCAAGGTGATTGATTTGCTGTGCCCGTTTGCTAAAGGCGGTAAAGTTGGTCTGTTCGGTGGTGCCGGTGTGGGTAAAACCGTAAACATGATGGAACTGATTAATAATATTGCTAAAGCACACAGTGGTTTGTCTGTGTTTGCCGGCGTTGGTGAACGTACCCGTGAAGGTAACGACTTTTATCACGAGATGAAAGATTCCAACGTACTGGATAAAGTAGCGATGGTGTATGGTCAGATGAATGAGCCACCAGGTAACCGTCTGCGTGTGGCATTAACCGGGCTGACCATGGCGGAATATTTCCGTGATGAAAAAGATGAAAATGGTAAAGGTCGCGATGTATTGCTGTTCATCGATAACATTTACCGTTACACACTGGCCGGTACTGAAGTATCTGCATTATTAGGACGTATGCCGTCTGCTGTGGGTTATCAGCCGACACTGGCTGAAGAGATGGGACGCTTACAGGAGCGTATTGCTTCCACTAAAACTGGTTCTATCACGTCTATTCAGGCCGTATATGTACCTGCGGATGACTTGACTGACCCGTCTCCGGCTACTACTTTTGCCCACTTGGATGCTACAGTCGTGCTGAGCCGTGATATTGCCTCTTTAGGTATTTATCCTGCTGTAGATCCGCTGGATTCCACTTCCCGTCAGCTTGATCCTGCTGTAATCGGTCAGGAACATTATGATGTTGCACGCGGTGTACAGACTACTCTGCAAAAATACAAAGAATTAAACGATATTATTGCAATTCTGGGTATGGATGAATTGTCTGATGAAGACAAGCTGACTGTAAACCGTGCGCGTAAAATTCAGCGCTTTTTGTCACAGCCTTTCCACGTAGCGGAAGTATTTACCGGTGCGCCGGGTAAATATGTATCTCTGCGTGATACTATTGCCGGCTTTAAGGCTATTCTGAGCGGTGAATATGATCACTTGCCGGAACAGGCTTTCTACATGGTAGGCAATATCGAAGAAGCTGCTGAAAAAGCGAAAACCCTAAACTAAGGAGCACTTGATGAGTACCATGCAAGTGGAAGTGGTGAGCAATGAAGAAAGCATCTACTCCGGAGAAGCGAGTTTTGTAGTCGTGCCTACTCTGGAAGGTGAGCTTGGTATTTTTCCTCGCCATGAACCCATTATGAGCCTGGTGCGTCCTGGTGCCCTGCGTTTGACAGTGCCTGGCCAGAAAGAAGAAATTCTGGTAGCCGTATCAGGTGGTGTCCTGGAAGTACAGCCGGATAAGCTTACGCTGTTGGCGGACGTGGCCGTTCGCAGTGAAGAAATGGATCAGCAGCGTGCCGAAGAGGCTAAAAAAGCAGCAGAATCAGGTATACATGAAGCCAAAGATGATGTTTCTCTGGTAAAAGCACATGTGGCTTTAGCTGCGGCAATTGCCCAACTGAAAACGCTGGACTATTTGCGCACGCATCGAAAATAAACAACTTTGATGGCAATCAATCTATAACTATCTGATTGCCTGACTGAGATGTTGAAAAGCCCGGACAATTTGTCTGGGCTTTTTATATCTGCACAGATTCAATCGAATGTTATCAACAATGAATTCATTAGATATACATCATTTAGTTGTTTAATGGTATCTGATTATGCTGAATATTTTATTGCATACAGGCAACTGTGCTATAATATATGAAGAAAAAATATAAATGATCGTGATTCACTCCGTATCAGCTCACGTAATAAGAGTGTAATATCGGCTCAAACAGATGAATATTACACTCTTGTTGGTAAATCACATTTAACTTCTATGCTTGTTTAGTCGGATAAATAGTTAATTCACTAATATTGGTATCTTCAGGTTGTTCAATAGCAAAATTTACTACGCGCGCAATGGCGTCAGGGCTGATGCCTACCTGTTTATAGAGTTCAGTCATACTTTGTAAAACAGCAGTATCGGTAATGCTTTGTAAAAGCTCGGTATTGATTGCAGCCGGATATAGGGTAGTGGTGCGAATATTGGTTTGTTCGGTTGCACTTTCCTGCCGGATCACTTCCATCAGATTGCGTACAGCAAATTTGGTGGCTCCATAAACACCACAACCCATAAAGCTTTTGATACCGGCTATAGAAGAGGTGGTAATAATATGTCCCGATTTTTGTTTAGTAAAAATCGGCATCACTGCAGCTATACCGTTTAGCACACCTTTCAGATTAATATCAATCATGTCATTCCACTGTTGAGTTTGAACGGCACTGATTGGTGAGTTAGGCATGATTCCGGCGTTATTGAATATCACATCAACGCCCTGAAAATGTTTTTGTGCCAGTTCGACCAGTGTCTGCAGTTGTTCCGGTTGGCGCACATCTGTAACCTGATAAACTGCCTGACCGCCAGATTGAGTAATTTCCTGTTGCAATAATTGCAGTTGCTGTTCACGGCGTGCTGCCAGAACAACTTTAGCTCCGTTCCGAGCCAGTAAGCGGGCTGTTGCCGCACCAATACCGGATGATGCACCGGTAATAATAACAACCTTATTCTGAACACTCATATTTATTCCTTTGCAGATTGTAAAATTGAACATTACCGGCAGAAAATTTAATAAACCGGCATTTACTGTCTTCAAACAAATCAGAATAGTTTGCAAATAAGTCTATAATCTGACAATTAATTTGTTTGATATGATGATTATTGCACAGATTACTTTTTAGTATCGTGATATATTTCTTTAGCCAGATTAAATGCTGACCATGCTTTGGGCCAGCCAACATAAAAAGCCAGATGAGTGATAATCTCAACGATTTCAGTTTCAGTAATACCGTTTTGTCGTCCGATGTTTAAATGCGCCCGTAACTGCTCAAAGTTACCGGCACTGATCAGTGCGGCAATAGTAATCATGCTGCGCTGATGTGCCGGTAATTGCTGTTCGCGAGACCACACCTCTCCAAAAAGTACTTCATCATTAAAATGTGCAAACAAGGGGGCAAAATTACCTAATAAATCATGGCCTGCTGTCTGTTTTTTCATGGTTTTCTCCTATAGATTAAAAAAATCAGTTAAAGATTGTTGTAATCACTGCTGTCTACCGGTTCCAGCCATTCACTTTGACCTTTAGTAATGGCTATATGGCTGAACCAGCTGTCTTTAGTGGCACCATGCCAGTGTTTGACTCCGGCATGAATGATTACCGAATCCCCTGGATTTAGCAGTCGCGCTGGTTTATCTGCTTCCTGATACCAGCCTTGTCCTGCTGTAACAAGCAGAATCTGATAGCCATGCAGATGTTTATGCCAGTGATTATGGCAGCCCGGCTCAAAAGTAACATTGCTAACATCGACATCTATTTGTTCATCGATAGCGGCTAAGTTACATAAATAGCTTTGGCCGATAAAATATTGTGCATAATTAATATTAATCTTGCCTTGCGGAAAGATCTGTTTTAATGCTGTAGACATGGCTTACTCCTGTTGTTATCAGTATTTGAGTATAAAACTTAAAGTTAACTTTAACTCAAGAGTTATTTTGTATTGAACCAGAACCATCAACTTTAGATATAGTTTTAATTATGCAAAGATTAAAGTTATAAGATTGTAGATTCAGTTTTAGGAGTTTAGCAGTTGTTTCAAGAATATCTGTCTTCATCTTAGATATGACGAAAAATATGCTTTTTAAATATATTTGATACCACGAATTTCTTATTCTTTGTATTATTACTTTCTGCCAGCATATCGAAAAGTTTTAGTAGTCTGGTTGGGTTGGCTTCCGATTCCGCTTATTATTAAATGGAAGAGTCAAATGAGATGCCGGATTATCAATTAATAAGTATTTAGCAAACGGATGAACATATATAAAACTTACATCATAATCACTACTTGGTGAAGGAAATCCCTAAGTGCGGCTGCCAGATTCGCAGCAAAATAATTTTGATATTATTTTACTGCTCTAATGCAGTCAGTTCTGTTTAATACGGTTTTGCCTATGTAATAACATCTCTGTTAATTAATTTTATAAAGATTGTTTTAATAATAAGGCTATCAATCATTGTGTTAAGTTAATAACGTGATGATTCTGTGTTTAGTTTTTTCATCAGGTTCAATAATTGCCAGTTCTTGAATTGCGGTTTTAATTCTTTCTGACCAAGATGATCGATCCCAAGCTTCTATAGTATTTAATGCTATATTTCGGTTTTGTATTACCGGGCTATTCAAGCCGATTAATATTAAGTCTTCTCCAATACCGGGAAAATGATTGAGTTCTTGTAAAATCAAATCTAATAAATTATGTGTGTCAATTTCTGTTTCATATTCATAGATTAATGCAGGGCCTGTTGCGATTTTAGCAAAATCATATTGTTGATTAGCTAATTGAATAACTTGCTTTATTCTCGGTAATGAATCACTTAGTAGTAAATAAGGCCACTGATCGCTATGATAATTTTTTTGATGTTCAAAATGTGCTTCCCATGCATCAAAGCCATATTGTGTATAAAGGTTTGCAGCTAGCTGAAATTGTTCCGTATCATTAGTTGTCAAAGTATTTTTAATCAAGTCTAACCATTTATCTTGCTTAATAACCTCATTTGCTTTGTTGATTATTTGATTTTTGATTTGCGTATCCCAGTTAGGATAATAATCATTTACTTTATTAACCACAAAATCGTGTAATAACCAAACGGTTCGTAATATTTTCAGATCCGTTAAATTTGGTAGATTGAGTAAATGAGTTAAATAATTTAGACAGACTTTAGCACCAGCAGCATAGTTATGCATATCCTGGGTGGGTCCGCCGTTTATCAGCGCTTCAATAATTTCACTTGTGGAGCTGATTAATTCACTATCAATGGTTTCATGCGCTAAAGCTTTATCTAATTCACCTGACATTGCACAGGTGTAAGCAAGATATTCATTCATCAAACTATTTCGATAGCCGGATCTTAGCAACCAGTCTTTTGTTGATGATGATAACGGATATGTTACTAAGCGATAAATGATATGAATACGTCCCCAACCATCAATTTTTTTTGCTAATGTCAGCAAGGCATTTTCAATATCGGTTTCAGATGATAGTGTATTTTGTAATGCGCCAGCAGAATATAATGAAAATTCTTCATGCATACCAAATAACAAAAATAATTCTGTTTGTTCGGTAATAAAACATCCTAATATGGCAATACTGAATTTAATGATTTCACGATCCGGACTATTAAGTGCTAGCCAATAAATAAATTCGTATAATTTATCAAAATCAATAATGAGTTTAGGTATTTCCTCTGTTAAATCTTCAATATAACTTAAGGTTCGTTCTGTTTGGACCAGGGTGTAAAGTGTTTCAATATCGGATTGATTAGGTTGCGCTGTTATTTTGATGAGTAATGCCAAAATTTTTTCTACACAACTTTGTTCTGCAGAGGCACTATGATAATTTGTAATTCCATCCCTCATTCCTGCTATCCGTTTTATTTTTCGACTATCTAAGGAGTGATCAGGCAGAATTTTGGCCGTTTCGGGAAGTTTATCCGCGTTTTGATAAGGGAGTAAAAACTGATAAATACTGGTTTTATGGTTATCCCATACCAATGGAAAGTGTTGGCAATTAATATTATTCAGGTATTCCATTATATTTCAGATTCTTAATATTTTAGAGTTTTATGTATGGTGTTAATCTCTGGTAAAAATTAAGTACGGTTACCAGTACTATCTGATTTTGCTGTGGTGGTTTGATTATACCTTAGCAATATATTAAGCATATGCTTTCCTGTATTATTATCTGAATATCTATTTTCAATTATATTTTTTATTCATTATCAAAGTTTTATTACTATTTTTATACAGATTGATTCTTTATTTTACGCATTAAATTGGTTTTGCCTGATTTGCTATTACTTAGTTTTTAATATGAAATAATATTTTAAGTTGTTTGAGCTTTATTTTAGTGATGGGAATAAGTATGACAGAGTCACAACAATACAGTATCCGTGCTTTTGCGGATATATTCGGATTAACGCCGGCAACTGTCCGGTATTATGAAAGTCTTGGGCTGATTTCTCCGCAGCGCTCTGTCAATCAGCGTCGTTTCTATACCGAAAAGGACGTTGATTGGATGCGTTTTATTTTGCATCTGAAAAATACCGGTATGAGTATGGAACAGCTTCAGCAGTATGTGTTGCTGCGCAGTCAGGGTGATGTAACTATTGCTGAGCGGCTGGAGTTGTTGTTACAGACCCGTGATGATTTTTTGCAACAGCAGGCAAAACTGCAAAAACATCTGCAGATTTTGAATGACAAGATTGAATGGTATCAGCGACGGCAGCAGGGTCTTTTATCTGAACAGGTGAGTTTTGCTGAATATTTAACCAGCAACGGCCATAGTCTGTAATGCTGTGCTCTGTCTGGTTAAAGTGCAGGCTGTACTGTAAACTTAAGTTCTGATATGTTCGTATAAGCTAATTTTTATTTATATTTAGTAATCAAACAACCAAGGGGAATAAAATGAAAAAATACTGATTATTGTAGCGCATTCTGATATTGAACATTCTTTAGTCAATAAACGCTGGATTGAAGAAGTAAAAAAATTTCCGGTGCATGAGCTGTATCAGTCTTATCCGGACGGTAAGATTAATGTGGAGAAAGAGCAGGCTTTGGTAGAGGCACATGGTAGTCTGATCTGGCAATTTCCGGTTTACTGGTTTAACTGCCCGCCACTAATGAAACAGTGGTTTGATGATGTTTTAACCTACGGATGGGCATATGGTTCCCGCGGGACTCAGCTTAAAGATCGAGAAATCGGTCTGGCTGTTTCTATGGGAAGTTCGGAACAGGATTATCGGGCACCTAATGATTTAACAGCAGTTCTGCGTCCGTTTGAAATGACTTTACATTATGTTAAAGCAGATTATCAGGGTGCATTTTCTTTGTTTGGCGCTAATACAGATGTTTCATTAGTAACAAATACCCCGCAGGCAATCAATCAAAGTGCTGCTGATTATATTAAGTTTCTAAACACATTTTAAAGTATGCTGAACCTTGAACAGGGTTATTAGTTGGTTTCATCTGTACAAATTAGTTTTTTGCTGTATCTGTATGTGAAGTTAATACTTTGTTCGTTTACTGGAGGTATTATGTATGAATAATATTGCTTACCGTTGTAATATCAAACCCGAACTCGAAGAAACGCTGAATCTTTACCGAAACTGCAGTCTGGGGGAACGGCGTCCGATTACGGATAAATCCCGTTTTCAGTCTATGCTGAATAATGCAAATTTAATTATTACAGCATGGGACGGACAGAAGCTGGTAGGTATTGCGCGCTGTTTAACTGATTTTGTTTATATTACTTATCTGGCTGATTTGGCTGTTGATGAGCGCTATCAAAAGCAGGGTATTGGTAAGCAGTTGATTCGGGAAATTCAGAAAAATACTGGAGAGAATGCCGGAATTGTTTTAATTGCTGCTCCACAGGCTGTCGACTATTATGGTCATATCGGTTTTACTGCTCATACATCTGCATGGGTTTTAAAGAAACCGTTAGGATAGTAAATACAATTCGTTGCTATTGATTATTCTTTGGTCGTGCCGGGTGCCGGGTGCCGGGTGCCGGACAGGCAGGTTTGGCCGATAATCACAAAATAAGTGCAGGGCTATGATGGCGGATTCCTGTTTTGCTCCTGAAGGTAATATTGGTATTTGCCTGCAAGTTAATAACTTAGTATGGTTTCAATCAACAGAGAAAAAAAGTAAGTACGGCCATCTATTCTGACTATTTATGTGAATAGTCAGAATAGATGGGTTTAATGATTTGTGCGGGTAAATGATTTATTTAACTTCGCTACCTTCAAATTTTAATCTTTTGTCGTTAACAGAAACGAGATCTCCTAATTCGTAAACATTACGATAACCATATCCGTATAGATTGATAAAGGTAGGTATATTAAGGGCTAAACTGATCTTATCACGATAAGATGGCAGTCCGTTCAGGTCTGTTGGTGTTACTGCCATTTTACTGGCAAAGTTTTCCTGGTCATCTATAAAATTATTATTGCAATAAATGAGAATGGTTGTATTTTTATCTGGAATTAATCTGTATAGGCTAATCTGGTTATAGTCGGAGAAATTCAGATGAATGGCTCCTTTCAAATGCTTTCTGTCATACATTTCTTTGGATCTGGAGTCCAAAATAATGGTTTTTGAATTTTTGGATTTGGCCAAAAATTGGTTTAAAGGAAGAAGTCTTTTAGCTCTGTATCGTTTTACTTCTTCGGCTAATTTCATGTAACCATCAAAATCTATTTTGCTGCTGACTGATTTATCCTGAGCTACAAAATAATTCGATAAACGATCAACTTCAGCTTTATTAACTCTGGTAGTGGTTTTTGCAGTAGCAGGTAATGCTAATGTAATTAATATTGCTAAGCTTGATGTAAGAAAATAGTGTTTTATCAGATTATTCTTTTTCATTTATTGCTCCCTTTAAGTAAAAAACAAAACATTGAACATAATAAACAAACCAAAAGGCTTATGTGTTCTTATATGCCTGTTTGTTGATTTATGTAAAATATATGGTTTTGTTGATTCGGGTAGCGCAACTAATTATAAATAAGTTATCTATATTTAGTTAAAAGATAAAAATATGAAATGTTTGATAAATAAAGAATGCAGTAAAGAAAATAACGGTTAATTATTCGTATGAGTATCAAATTTTTATGTGTTATCCGCTTTGGTGCAATTAATCTGACGATCCTGATGGCAGGACAGGAATGAGCTGGCTAAATCAGCACAGCAGCCACAACAAGTGGCTACACCAAGCTGAGCCTGTAAATCAGTGAGACTTGAGGCGCCGGCAGCAACAGTTTCTTTTATCTGGCGATCGGTAATGGCATTGCACAGACAAACGTACATGTTTTGTCCTTTGTGTGTGTTTGGTTTCTTTTGTAGGTAAAGATGATAGTGGATTTCATTATTATTATCAAGTAGTGGATTTATGCTGTCTGAAAGCTGATTATGTTTATACCGGTAAAAATAAAGCCGACTGGGAAAGTCGGCTTTATGCTTTTAAATGTCGGAATTAAGCTTCTGGTGTATCCAGTATATCTACTTCGTTATCGCTGTTTTCTTCTGCTTCAGCAATACGTTCCAGACTGACCAGTTTTTCGCCTTCATCCAGGTTAATCAGTTTAACACCGGCAGCAGCACGCCCAGTGGAACGGATCTGATCGACTTTGGTACGAATCAGTACACCGCCACTGGTAATCAGCATCAGGTCGTCGCTATCGGCTACGAGTGTAGCGGCTACCAGGTCACCATTACGTTCACCGGTATCGATGGCAATTACGCCCTGAGTACCACGGCCGGAACGACGGTAGTCATCAACAGCAGTGCGTTTACCAAAGCCGTTGGCTGTGGCGGTCAGTACCAGTTTGTCGCTATCTTCTTCAGCATCATAGGCCAGCAGGCTGATTACCTGGTTATTTTCAGCCAGTTTCATGCCGCGTACACCGCGGGCACTGCGTCCCATCGGACGAACATTGTCTTCACTGAAACGGACTGCTTTACCACCATTGGAAAACAGCATGATGTCGTGTTTACCGGCAGTTTTAACCGCACCAATCAGATGGTCACCTTCATCCAGTCCGAGGGCGATAATGCCGGCTGAGCGCGGACGTGAAAAATCGATTAGTGAGGTTTTCTTAACGATACCCTGTTCGGTACACATAAAGACGTATTCATTTTCGCTGAATTCACGTACCGGCAGAATGGTGTTAATTTTTTCACCTTCTTCAAGCTGAATCAGGTTGTTAACCGGCCGCCCACGGCTGTTGCGGCCGCCTTCAGGCAGTTTGTATACTTTAATCCAGTGGCATTTACCCAGGCTGGTGAAACACAGCAGGTAGTCGTGTGTATTGGCGATAAACAGAGTTTCAATAAAGTCTTCATCTTTGGTGGCAGTAGCCTGTTTACCACGACCGCCACGCCGTTGTGCCTGATAGTCATCTGCCTGCTGGGTTTTGATATAGCCGCCGTGAGTCAATGTAACCACCATGTCACGTTTCGGTATCAGGTCTTCATCGGCAATGTCGCCACCAAAAGTGTTGATTTCGCTGCGACGTTCATCTCCGAATTGTTGCTGGATGGCGGTCAGCTCATCATGAATAATCTGGTTGATACGAGCCGGTTTGGCAAGAATATCAAGTAAGTCGACAATATTATCAAGGATAGTTTTGTATTCATCGACAATTTTATCCTGTTCCAAACCGGTAAGACGTTGCAGACGCATTTCGAGAATGGCCTGTGCCTGCGCGTCGGAAAGGAAATAGCCGTCAGCACTCAGACCGGTATTTTCCGGTAAATTCTGAGGCTTGATCAATTTTGCATCAATATCGCTGCGTACGAGCATGTTTTTAACCAGATCAGGACGCCATGCCCGTGAGGTTAAAGCGATTTTGGCTTCTGAAGGGGTAGGAGATGATTTAATCAGGGCAATGATTTCATCGACATTAGACAGAGCTACTGCCAGACCTTCGAGCAGGTGACCGCGTTCACGTGCTTTACGCAGATTAAACATGGTACGCCGGGTAACAACTTCGCGCCGGTGACGCAGAAATTCATTCAGAATCTGTTTCAGGTTCAGCAGGCGCGGCTGACCGTCTACCAGAGCCACCATATTGATGCCGAAACTGTCCTGAAGCTGAGTTAATTTATACAGCTGATTAAGAACAACTTCGCTATTTTCATTGCGTTTGAGCTCAATAACCACACGCATGCCGGATCTGTCCGACTCGTCGCGCAGGTCTGAAATACCTTCGAGAATTTTATTGCGTACTAGTTCGCCGATTTTTTCGACTAGTCTGGCTTTGTTTACCTGATACGGAATTTCATCAATGATGATTGCTTCGCGTTCATCATGATGCCCGACAGGTTCGATATGGGTTTTACCACGAATAATGACGCGACCGCGACCGGTACGATAACCTTCACGCACGCCTGAAAGTCCGTAAATAATACCGCCAGTCGGAAAATCCGGGGCAGGAATCAGATCGATAAGCTCGTCAATACTGAGGTTTTCATTAGCCAGCAGAGCTTTGGCACCGCCTATTACTTCGTTAATATTGTGCGGCGGAATGTTGGTAGCCATACCGACGGCAATACCGGAAGAACCATTAATCAGTAATGTCGGAATACGTGTCGGCAATACCGCCGGCTCTTGTTCTTTGCCGTCATAATTCGGGACAAAGTCAACAGTTTCCTGTTCGATATCAGCCATTAGCTCATGCGCAATTCTTGTCATGCGGATTTCGGTATACCGCATAGCAGCTGCACTGTCGCCATCCACGGAACCGAAATTACCCTGTCCGTCGACCAGCAGATAACGCATGGAAAAATCCTGCGCCAGACGTACGATAGTATCGTAAACTGCTGTATCGCCGTGCGGATGGTATTTACCAATAACATCGCCGACAATGCGCGCAGATTTTTTGTAAGGCCGGTTCCAGTCGTTATTCGCTTCGTTCATTGCATACAGCACACGACGATGAACCGGTTTCAGCCCATCGCGTACATCAGGAAGGGCTCGTCCTACAATCACGCTCATGGCGTAATCCAGATAGGAACTGCGCATTTCATCTTCAAGTGATACTGCTATGGTTTCTTTGGCAAAAAGTGCATCAGACATAATGGCTTTACTACTTTAGAGAGCATGGTTTATTTTACCATAATGGTGATTAGTTTCTGATTATTTTTCATGACGCAGATGATCTGGCATAAAAAACCTTGTTGTTAAAGGGGTTAAAGATATGCCCACAATATTTGTGGATAAATCTGTGGAAAATGAAAGATGAGCAGGCATAATTGCCTATAAATCAAGACTTGCATGTGCTTGCTTAAAAAATAAGCCTTAAAATAAAATTGTTTAAAAACAATTATTTATAAAAATAAAATGCATGTGCGCAGCTATTTTTGCTTTTTATAGGGTTCAGTATGCATTGCTTAATTCATGTGGATAAAATCAGTTTGTCAAGTCTGTTTTATGGTTGACAAAAGGATAAAGAGTGAGAATGTGTGAGTAAGTTGTGCTGTGTGTAAGGAAATTTTAATGCATGTTTTAAATTTACCTGAAACTATGCTGTCGGATGAGTCTATGGCAGAGGCATGGGTATTTGTACGGGTAATTGATAATTATGGTGATGCGGGCGTAGGCTGGCGGCTAAGCTGTCTGCTGGCTGAATATCTGCACATGCATGTGCGTTTGTGGATTGATGATACTGATGCACTTAATAAGCTAGTGCCGGCACCGGAAAAACAGGCACGGATTACTATCGAAGCATGGCAGGGCGATGCCATGATGCAGCAACAGCTGTCTGCTGCTGCCGATCCGGTACTGGTAATAGAAACGTTTGGTTGTGAGCTTCCGCCCCAGGTATTGGAAAGAATGGGGCAGTGCCGGCCATTATGGCTGAACTGGGAGTATCTGACCGCCGAAGACTGGGCGGTCGGTTTACATGCTATGTCATCGTTGCAGCCTAATGGTCTGGAAAAGTATTTCTGGTTTATGGGTATTGATGCGGACAGTGGCGGTTTGTTACGGGAACCGGATTATCTGGCTGAGCGGGAAAAATTCAGACAACAGCCGCAACTTCAGCAGGCATTCAGGCTGGAATATGGTTTGCCGTTACAGTATACAGGGCAGTTATGGCTGGTATTTGCTTATACTTCCGGTCAGTGGGCACAATGGATGGCTATGTGGCAGCAGGCGGATACGCCGGTAACGTTGTGGCTCGCCGGCGGACAGGTCATTGAAAGTTTACGTGCGGCAAAATTAATTGCACCGGAGGAGCTGCAGCAGGAAGGGGATAGCTGTGAGCTGGGGAATGTGACGCTGGTACGTATTCCGTTTGTACCACAGGCGGCCTTTGACCGTTTGCTGTGGCTGGCAGATGCGGCTATTGTGCGCGGTGAAGACAGTTTTGTCCGGGCATTATGGGCAGGATTACCGTTTTTCTGGCATATTTACCGTCAGGATGATGATGTCCATCTGCAAAAGCTGCATTCATTCTGGTTTAAGGCGATGCAAGGCTGGCCGGCAGAGCTCAGACAGGCGTTTACTGTTTTGTCGGATGATCTGAACGGTGCAGGGGCTGTGAGTTCGTTAAAACGTGAACAGGCTTGGCAGTATTTGTGCGCGCATTGGCAAAGTTGGGTAAAATCAGCCGCTGCGTGGTCAGAAATGCTGCATAGGCAGGACAATGCGCTGGAAAAACTAGCCAGATTCAGCCATCTTCCGCTAAAATAATATACTTATTATTTGCTGAACATTTTTGGAAGTTAGATTAAAGATGAAAACCGCACAAGAATTGCGCCCGGGTAATGTATTTATGGTGGGCAATGATCCGATGGTGGTGCAGAAGTCCGAATACAATAAATCCGGTCGTAATGCTGCCGTGGTAAAAATGAAATTGAAAAACCTGCTGACTGGTGCTGCTACAGAAACGGTTTATAAAGCCGATGAAAAATTTGATGTGGTAGTGCTGGATCGCAAACAGTGCACTTACAGCTATTTTGCTGATCCGATGTATGTTTTCATGGATGATGAATTCAATCAGTATGAAGTGGAAGCAGAAAACATCGGCGATGCCATCAAGTTTATTGTAGACGGCATGGAAGAAAAATGCGAAGTAACTTTCTATGACGGCCGCGCTATTTCTGTAGAACTGCCTACTATTATCGTGCGTGAAGTGGAATATACTGAACCGGCAGTAAAAGGTGACACTTCTGGCAAAGTAATGAAAAATGCACGTTTGGTAGGTGGTGCCGAGATTCAGGTAGCTGCTTATATTGAAAATGGCGATAAAGTGGAAATTGATTCACGTACTTTTGAATTCCGTAAACGCGCTTAACTGATTTTCTTGCTGGCAGGCTGTCTGAATGATTTCAGGCAGCCTGTTTTATTGTTGGCATCGCAGCAGTAAACTGCCTGATGAATGTGATGATCTACGGTATTTTGTTGTTTGTATTGTTTAATTTTGTAGGTGAAACATGTTGTTTGAACTGAATCAGCACGGCCGGGGCGAGTTGCTGGCTGAATGTCGCAGATTGCTGCGGCTGGCGTTGCCGATTCTTATTGCACAGGTAGCGCAGGTAGGTGTAGGCGTAGTCGATACTGTAATGGCCGGTCATGCCAGTGCCAACGACCTGGCCGGTGTGGCTCTGGGTTCGAATGTATTTATTACGCTGTATATTACTTTTCTGGGAGTGATGACGGCATTACAGCCAATACTGGCACAGTTATACGGTGCCGGTAAAACAACGGAAATCGGAGAGCAGGGACGGCAGGGAATATGGTTCGGACTGTTTCTCGGTGTTCTGGGTATGCTGTTGCTGTGGGCAATGATTATACCAATGCAGCACTGGCTGAATATGGGTGCATATGTGGATGCAGTATTTGGTCAGTTTGTATTCTATATTGCACTGGGTATGCCGGCAGCGATGATTCACCGGGCATTTTATGCTTTTGCCTCTTCTTTAAACCGCCCCAAACCTATTATGGTGGTGAGTCTGATTGCACTATTGCTGAATATTCCGCTTAATTATATTTTTGTCTACGGAAAATTCGGGATGCCGCAGATGGGAGGCGCCGGCTGTGGTCTGGCCTCAGCTATCTGTTTCTGGCTGAATGCCATTGCACTGGGCATATATATTATACGGCAGCGGTATTTTGCACCTTTTGCTCTGTTTGCGCGCTTTGAGTGGCCGCGCTGGCGTACACAGGCTTCTTTGTTGCGTCTGGGTATTCCGATCGGAATGTCATTCTTTCTGGAAGTGAGTCTGTTTACTTTTATTAGTTTGCTGATTGCCCGTTTCGGGGTCACTCAGGTGGCAGCGCAACAGGTGGTAATCAGTATTACTTCTTTAATTTATATGTTGCCGCAAAGTGTGGGCATTGCGCTGGCTGTATGTGTGGGTCAGGCAGTCGGAGCACGTAACTGGCAGCGTGCCCGCTTTGTTTCCGGAGTAGGGTTGTGTATGGGTCTGCTTGGTGCCTGCTTTACCGGGATCATGCTGCTGTTGTTCCGGCATTTCTGGGTAGGCTTATATACAGCTGATCAGGAAGTGATTTTACTGGGCGGTACGCTGTTGATTTTTGCAGCAGTTTTCCAGTTGTCTGATGCAACACAGACAATTGCTTCTTATGCCTTGCGCGGCTATAAGCTGACTAAGATTCCGATGGTGATTCATGCGTTCAGTTTCTGGGGTCTGGGTCTGGGTTTCGGCTGTCTGTTTGGTTTGTATTTCGGTATGGCACTTTATGGTTTCTGGCTGGCTCTGGTGCTGGCATTGACAGGTGCAGCTGTGGCACTGGTGTGGTATCTGCACCGGAAAAGTGAAAAATTTATGCTGACAGATGCAGAAGGCAAATCATGATAAGTGTGATTGAACATGCAGATTTACAGCCGCTAAATACTTTTGCTCTGCCGGTACGGGCACGCTGGCTGGTCACATTAACGAATACTGAACAGTTGCCGGATATTTTGGCACTGCCTCAGTTTGAACGGCAAAGTGTGCTGTGGCTGGGTGGCGGGAGTAATATTCTGTTTTGTACGGATTATCCGGCACTGGTGGTGCGTATGGCCAATCGTGGTATCAGGCTGGTGGCGGATGATGGTGTACAGGTTATCGTAGAAGCTGCGGCCGGTGAAAACTGGCATGAATTTGTTCAGTATACGCTGGAACAGGGCTGGTGCGGCCTGGAAAATCTGAGTCTGATTCCGGGTACAGTAGGGGCGGCACCTGTACAGAATATCGGCGCTTATGGTGTTGAAGTACAATCCTGTATTGAGGCTGTACAATGTTTTGATCTTGAAAGTCAGCAACTGTGCTGGCTCAGCCGGAATGAATGCAGCTTTGCTTACCGGGACAGTGTATTTAAGCATGGCCAGCAAGGACGTTATGTCATTGTGGCGGTACGGTTTGTATTATCCCGCAGTTTTACACCGCAACTGCATTATGGTGATTTAGCTCAGGTGGCCACAGAGCTGGCACAGGGGCAGCCTTTAACCGCCAGTATCGTTGCACAGGCAGTGTGCCGTATCCGCCGGCAGAAGCTGCCTGATCCGCGAGTGCTTGGCAGTGCCGGTAGTTTTTTTAAAAATCCTGTTGTGGCGGCTGAACTGGCAGAAAGCCTATTAAAACAATATCCGACTTTGCCGCATTATCCACAGCCTGACGGGCAGGTAAAGCTGGCAGCAGGCTGGATGATAGACCAGTGCGGCCTGAAAGGCTATCAGCTTGGCGGTGCGGCAGTTCATGAGAAGCAGGCTTTGGTACTGGTTAATAAAAAACAGGCCAGCGCAGCCGATGTAGTTGCTCTGGCTGAATATGTTCGTAACTGTGTAGCACAGCATTTTCAGGTATTGCTCGAACCGGAACCGGTCTGGCTGCCGGAAGTTTTGCCGCATGCGGCTGGTTAAGAGAATATCTGTATGCTTTGCCCGGTGATAAACTGCATAATCAGAAAGAAATTAATATGGTGAAAGAATCACGCCCCAATACGTATAACCGCATTATTGATGCCAGTCTGAAACTGTTTAATGAAGAGGGTGAACGCAACATCAGCACTAATCATATTGCTTCTTTTCTGGGCATCAGTCCGGGCAATCTTTATTATCATTTTCGTAATAAAGATGAAATTATTATGCAGTTATTCAAGCGCTACAGTGAGAAATTGCTGTGTTATCTGCAGCAGGTCAGTCCGCCACAGGACACAGAAGCGATTAAGAACTATATGCTTGGTGTTTATGATGTAATGTGGCAATACCGTTTTTTATTCAGTGATTTAAATGCAATGCTTTCACGCAGTGCCGAATTATTGGGTGAACACAATAATTTCACCCGGGTTCGTGTATCACCACTACTGCAAAATCTCTTGCAGCAACTGACTGATATTGGTTTTATACAAACAGACGAAGTTGCCCGCAAGGAAATGGCAGTGAATATCTGGCTGATAACCAAATACTGGTGTGATTATGACAGTGCCTTATATGAACGCAAACTGACTGAAGCTTCTAAATTTCGTGGTACCCACCAGACTCTGACTCTGTTACGACCTTATGTTACCCCTGCCTACCGGGAAGAATTCAGTCGCATGATGAATGATTTGCGTAATCAGGTGTGAAAATAAAAATAAATAAAAGTGGTTTAGCTTAAACAGAATTTTTAATGCGATATTTTTTATCAGTATTTCATTTGCTCAAGTTAAGAAACTATACTATTTCTGCACGCATATTTATAAATTTGCACTGATTAATACGGCAATCAATTGGTCAGTCCGTATTTCAGATGTAGCAGACTGAAATTTAAATAAAATTAAAGATAATATTTTTTATTTTGCAATCTGTGAGTTCCATTCGGAACGATATGCCGGGTATGAAATTTTTTATTATTGTTTAATTTAATCAGGAATGGGACGGCTAGCTCCCATTTTGATACTTTCAAAACGACTGTTGTCCAGCTGCTGTTGTTCACAGGCCTGAGCTAGTAGCTGTGGTGGTTCATCTATGGGTTCATCTGCCAGTTCAAATGCACCCCAGTGCATGCCAACGGCCTGACGGCATTGTAGTATTTGAAAAATTGTTACTGCCTGATAAGGATCTATGTGCTGATTATGCATAAACCAGCGGGGCGCATAAGCTCCTGTCTGGATTGCAGCCATGTCTATCGGGGCAAATCGCCCGGCAATCTGCCGGAACATAATCTCGCTGAAACCTGTATCTCCGCTGAAATAGGTAGTACTTCCCGCGGCTGTCTGCATTATCCAGCCACACCACAGAGTACGATTGCGGTCGAAAATGCCGCGCTGGCTCCAGTGATGTGCCGGTACAGCATGAAACCGGATATCTTTAATCGTCACCTGTTCCCACCAGTCCAGTTCAATGACATTACGTACGCCCATATGTTCCAGTTTATTTTTCAAACCTAGGGGAACAACGGCAGTGATGGACGGAAAACGTTCGGCTAACTGGCGGATACTTGCCTTATCCAGATGATCGTAATGGTTGTGTGACAGTGCGATAACATCCACTGAAGGCAGTTGGGAAATACTGGCTGCAGGCTGAGTACGGCGTTTGGGGCCGGCAAATGTTACTGGTGATACCCGCTGTGAAAATACCGGATCGGTAATAATGGTACATTGCTGTAAACGTATGAGCAGTGTGGCATGGCTGATCCACCACAGCCGGTTGCCGCTCAGTGTAAAGTCCGGTTTCTGATACCAGTCGCGTGCAAAATGCTCATATCCGTTTTGCGGTGGTTTAGGCAGATGATGGATATGCCTTTCCCAGTTCCAGCGACAGACTTCCAGGGGTTTGATGACTATAGGTTCCAGATTGCAGAAACCGTAAGGTGTATGGTGACTTTTGGCCGGATTGTAATATGGGTTTCTTTTCTTAAATAGCATTATCTGTTGTCTTTAGCTGATACAGCTACGGCAATATATTATCAGTTTAAATGTTTTAATGCTGTTTGCAGGTTCTATTTTAACTTAATTATAAATCATTCAGGTAGGTATACTGAAATTGCGACGGTGGGATGATGTTATGCACAGAATGAAATCAGGATAAAAGTAAAGGCATTTGTCTGTTTTGTTAACGAGTGTTAATATGCGCCTTTTGTATTTAATCATGCGCCTGTTTTCGCGCCTCTGGAGATCGATAAATGAAAAAAATTTTACTGGTCTTTTTATGTCTGTTGCTGGCAAGCTGTACATTACCGGTTAAGCCGGAGGACAAGTTCAAAACCGGTGATTATGTAGGCGGAGTGAAAGTTCTGGCTAATAATTTCAACACTAAGGCTAAGAAGCTTGAGCAAAAGAATAAGCCATGGAAGGACAAGGATATTCTGTATTTGCAGGTTACTGTTAGCGGTTTAGTGGAAATGGCGCAAAAAAATATTAAACAGGCTGCCGTTTCTGATTATGACTTACGGATTAAAAGCTATCAGCTGTTACTGGCGATGAAAACTGAGCTGGCAGATAAAAGTTACAGCACTTATATTGAAAAATATTTAAGTCTGTATACAGTAGATGGTCTGAAAGAATCTCTGGCTATACAGTTTTATCAGCAGGCTAATGAAATTGTTGCTGCAAACAGTGCAGATTATTTGCGCAAGGCTAAATTATACCGGCAGGGCTATGAGTATTTTAATTACAAAGATATTAAAAAGCGCGCTGATGATAATCAGAACATGTATTATAAAACTGCTGCTCAGGAATATTACACCGAAGCACAGGCTAATGTCAGAGACAAAAATTATAAACAGGCAGCGGATAATTTCCGCAAAGCTCATGATGTTTATCAGCCTTTGGGCAACTATAAGGACAGTGCCAAATTAGCTGCTATTTATGAAAAAAAATGGCGTACTGCTGAAGCGGAAAGTCACTATCAGGAAGCGCAGGGTATTGTGCGCAAAGCAAGACTTCTGAGTGAATACCGGCAGGCAGCGGCTTTGTTCCGTGCAGCCAGTGATGTGTACAGTCCTTATGGTAACACCTATAAAGATTCTACCAGACAGGCTGGTGTATATGAACGTAAAGGACAGGTACAGATATATATCTACGGGAATGAATTTCTGACTTACCAGATAAGTGTAGTGCTGCAAAAAAGCTATGTCAGCTTTGTAACCAGCCCGAGCGCGGCTAATCTGGTGATTGATGTAAGTATGACCCGCAATCATTTTCAGCAGTATAAGGAAAATATTGAGACGGATGATAAATATGAAAATCTGAAAGTGGGCACGAAAAAAGTTGCTGATGAAAATGGCAATATGGTTGATCAGTCTATTTATGAAGATTTTTATTTCAAACAATATAGTGTGAAGACAATTAATGAAGCGGTGATGAATGCTGAGGTGCACACAAGCGGATTGTATGAATTAAACCGCAGCTACAGTGGGAAAAGTACTTCATCACAAACCTATTACTGGTTTGACGGACATGTTCCCAGAAAATATACGGCATATACAAAAGGTACATTGCTTAGTCGTGATGAGCAGTTAGATGAGGCACGTACTAATCTTTGGTCTCATATGCGCGGAGACATTGCTGAAATAAGCAGAGCACTGGCAAATCTATAGTTGTTTAAAAACTATTTTATTTGTCAGATAGCCGGAAATACATATGTAACAATTCTGTGATCAGGAAATTTCCGGATCGGTATCTGATGATTAAAAGATGCTTATGTAAAAACAAAACCTGAATGAAAGCCATTCAGGTTTTGTTTTAGAAACTGGTTTGAACAGTTTATTGAAACTAATGTCTAGTTTGAACTATTTAGGATTAAAAGCATAAACAGTACCATCCTGCCATGTACCTATGTAATAGCGATTATGATGTAAAGCCAATGCTACTGCTCCAGGTAAAGAGGTAACTAATTTACGTACTGTGCGGGTTTTAATATCAACTGTGCGAACCATATCAGCGCCATTATCAATCACGGCAACCATATTCGGCGAAACGGTGACAATACCTACTCCCGGCCGGGTGAAATCTTTACCCAGCTCTGTTTGCTGACCATCCGGGCTGATTAAGGTCAGGCGGCCGCTATACTGGGAAACTACCAGACTGTTATCGGGTAACTGTGTTACTCCAACGGGTGTGGATAGGCCGCGTGCAATAATTTCTTTGCGACCGTTATTTAAATCAAGAGCCACAATTTCTCCGGTGGAACGGTTGGTAATCAGTAATTTTCCCGAATTGGAAAAAGCAATACCTGTCGGGGTATGGTAGCCATCAGAAATTTTTTCAGCTTTGCCGTCAGCAGTTATTTTGAGAATATAATCATCGCTGTATGATGATACGTAAATATTATCTTTTGCATCAATTACAATACCGGCAGGAGAGGAAATATTGGAATAAATAGTTTTACGCTCACCGTTGGCGGTTATTTTAGTGATTGAATTGCCAGACCAGTTGGTAACATACATGGCATCTGAGCTATCAAAAGCAATGCCTGTGGGCGCATCAAAAGAAGCTGCTACGGTGGTTAATCCGGCAGTATTATCTGCTGATGTTTTGGATGCAGCTGCTCTGGTAGTATTATTTGCTGACGTATTGGATGCAGTTGCTCCGGTTGTTGAGCTGACCATATTGCTCCTTCCGTATAAATATAAAGTACATAAAGCAAGACAAGCAAAAACAATGGTATATAAGGAGAGTTTTTTCATCATGAGTACCCGCTAAAAGCTAAAGAAATGTGAACACCATAACACTCAGAATAGCTGAGAAATTACTAATGGCCATTATTCATGCTTAAGCTTACTAAGCAAAAATTGCTTAGCTTTTTTTTCTGCAATGCTATGGCTTACTTAAAGCGAAAGCCGGTATAGCTATTTTCTGGGCAAGAGTCAGAAATAAATGATTCATAATTTGCCATCATCATTCTCTAAAATTTAAATGTCCAAATAATGCATGAATAAAGCCTATCAAAAGCGTATATAAAAAACAGAAAATACAGAAATACGAAATTAGCGATATAAAATAAATATCAAAGGCGAAACTCAGCAATAGCAAAAATAAACATATACAGTTATTTGACAGATTTGGATGATTTTATTAGTTCAAACTAATGTTTTTTATAATGATTTTTGAGTAAAAATTAGTAATGCTGTGCTGGTGCTGCTGCCTGATTCAGGCAGGAAATAATTGAGCAGATAATGACTTATGACTTGGTTAGTGGTTGCAATATCCGGCCGGCTTATGTTTTTTCATGCAAAAGTTGATGTAACTTATAATATAGCGCAGCGAAGTAAATTATAATCGTTAACGATAAGATAAGTGCAGTATTTGCTGCTAGTGTAATTTAAATGAAAGGGATGTTTATGTCACAATTTTTGCTGGTGCCGACAGGAACTCAGACAAATATAACTGCTGTAGGTTTGGGCGTGGCGCAGGTATTTGTACAAACAGGTCATGTGCCTTTGTACTTTAAACCAATTGCTGAAGATGTGGCTAAGGATAATACATCTGAACTTGTACAGGTTGTATTGAATCAGAAATTACCGGTACCGCAGTCGCTGAGTAATCTGGATGAACGTGTATATCAGGGACAAGCAGATGATGTAGTAGAAGAATTTGTTGCTGCTTTCCACGAGATGGACGAAATTAAACATGATGTTGTTGTTATTGAAGGTGCAATACCTGAAGCAGGCCGTACATATCTGCCGGCACAGAATGTGAAAATTGCGGCTGCACTGAATGCCCGGGTAATTCTGGTCGCAGCAGTGGCCGGTCAGACAGCAGCGGCGGTGGCTGCGCAATTACAACTGACTTTGCATGATTATGCACACGGACATACTGAAATCAGTGGATTTATTTTAACTGCTGATGCACAGAATGTACCATCTGCCGGTTTTGCGGCGGATGTTCAGGCTGAACTGGCTAAACATGGTAAGCAGCTGGAATGTATCGGTCTGGTTACTGTACCGGCAGATGTACAGGTTGCACAGGCACAGGAAGCTGCTAAAGCAGTAGCGGCACAATTAAATGCAGATGTGCTGGGTAGCGAACTGGCGAAACCTGTAGCAACACATCTGGCACC
The DNA here is from genome assembly GCF_013344995.1 of Snodgrassella sp. ESL0304. Lineage (NCBI taxonomy): Bacteria > Pseudomonadati > Pseudomonadota > Betaproteobacteria > Neisseriales > Neisseriaceae > Snodgrassella > Snodgrassella sp. ESL0304. The sequence continues at coordinate 29,645 of NZ_JAAEDR010000017.1, read as the reverse complement.
GGCAGCGTTTCGCTATCAGATGATGGCACGTGCCCGTGCGGCGAATAAACGCATTGTTCTGCCTGAAGGCAATGAACCGCGTACCATTGCTGCGGCTGCAATTTGTGAAAATAAAGGTATCGCCCGTTGTGTTCTGCTGGCCAAAAAAGCAGAAGTGGAAGCAGTGGCTCAGGCTAAAGGCATTACTTTGCCTGCATCTCTGGAAATTATTGATCCTGACAGTATCCGTGAACGTTATATTGCTCCGATGGTCGAACTGAGAAAGAGCAAGGGTCTGACTCCGGAACAGGCTGCTGAACAGTTACAGGATACGGTAGTTCTGGGCACAATGATGCTGGCTACCGGTGATGTAGATGGTCTGGTATCCGGTGCTGTACATACAACGGCCAATACTATTCGTCCGGCTTTGCAGCTGATTAAAACTGCGCCGGGGGCCAGTCTGGTATCCAGTGTATTCTTTATGCTGATGCCGGATCAGGTGCTGGTATATGGTGACTGTGCTGTTAATCCGAATCCTACAGCCGAACAGCTGGCTGATATTGCTATTCAGTCTGCCGATTCTGCTAAAGCATTCGGTATTGAACCCAAAGTAGCGATGATTTCATATTCTACTGGCTCGTCCGGCAGTGGTCCTGATGTTGAAACTGTTACCGCAGCAACCAAACTGGCACAGCAAAAACGTCCTGATTTACATATTGACGGTCCTTTACAATATGATGCTGCCAGCGTACCAAGTGTGGGCAAACAGAAAGCACCGGACAGCAAGGTAGCCGGTCAGGCAACTGTATTTGTATTCCCAGATCTGAATACGGGTAACACTACATACAAAGCAGTACAGCGCAGTGCACATGTGCTGAGTGTCGGTCCGATGTTGCAGGGGCTGAATAAACCGGTAAATGATTTGTCACGCGGTGCCCTGATTGAAGATATTGTGTATACCATTGCACTGACGGCAATTCAGGCAGTACAGATGAACTAGGCAAGATATTACAAGCCCGCAGGCATTGTAATTTTGTTATACAGCAGACAGATGATAGTAATATCATTTGTCTGTTTTTAATTTTTGGTAATAACTTTTAATAAATCTATTCTTTTGAGAAATATTATTTCTAATTTTAGTTATAAAAAGGTAGATTGTTGTCTTTTGGTGCTATATATTTACAAACTATTGTCAAAATTGAATTCATAAATTACAGTCTATTACACAGACGATGATCTGAAAAAAGCCAAGAATACAGAGGCATAATTTAAAGATAGAGGAAATATTACGGTATTAAATACTCGCCTGCAGATATTTGCAGGCGTTTTATTTTTATCTGCTGTTATTTTGAACTAAGAACCATTTCTGTGCGCACATGCCGGCTTGGTTGCTGTCTGCTGCTGGTCACTATTTGCAATATTGTTTCAGGTATTGGTTTATCTGAAAGAATCTACTATTTTAAATAAATATAATATATACAGGTTTGGAATTTTACCAGAATACAGTTTTTATACTGTAATATCGTCATTCGGAATCATTTCTATTGTGTATTGCACAGCCACTATTTTCTGTAATATGGATAGCGTGGTAATTTTTCCGGTCTGTTTTCAATCTTTTATCTGGTTTTCAAATATATCAATATGATTTTTAATCATAAATTTAGTTTAATGGTCAGTCCGGTTCATGCTGAATTAACTTAGCATGATGTGCACCACATGCTGCTGTGTTTCAAATTTATGAGCTGGATTAAAGAAATTGTTTTTTTTGCGACATGGGTTCTGACAGGTAAGTGTATTTGCTGTTACATTAAGGACAGCTTACTTTTTTAACGCCAGTTTGATATGCGGTTTATGTGGTTTCTCTTCTGGTAAAGAGGGTTTACCGGCGGCGGCAATCTGTTCGCGCTGTGCTTCTGAAAGCAAACCAGACCAGTCTCCGTCCAGATACCATTGCTCGCCGAAATCTTCGCAGGGATGCGGAATACGGATACAGCCATTACCACATTGCAAATCATCAGCACGACAATATTTATCACAACCCCAGCAGATTCGTTCGGGATGTTTCGGATGTAACGGAAAAACCTTGGCCATGATGATGCATACTTGTGACGATTAATATGAAGTTATACCTGCTGAGATAGTTTTATTCAAGGAACGGTTAAATGAAAACCGTGTAATATTTTGTCTGGATGAGGTGCTGATGGTACCGGATGCAGACTGAAATTGAATACAGATTCTAGTCAACAAAAATGGGTGCACGATGAAACAATATGATGTTGCAGTGCTGGGAGGCGGTTTATTGGGACGTCTGACTGCCTGGTTATTGGTAGAGCAGGGTTGTAAAGTAATATTATTTAATGCCGGTAAACGTAATGGTGAAGGTGCTGCTGCTTTTGCAGCGGCAGCTATGCTGGCACCTACAGCTGAAGCAGTAGAAGCAACGCCGCTTGTGGTACAACTGGGTTATACCAGTCTGCCCGTCTGGCGCCAGTGGGTGGATTCGTTTCCGACACCGGTATTTATGCAGCAAAATGGTTCATTGATTGTATGGCATCCGCAGGATCGTGCCTTAGCAAAGCAATTTACTAATCACTTGCAGCGTGCCCATCAGGATAACAGCGTCTGGCAGATGTGGGATAAACAGGCAATCAGTGAGCATGAACCACAGCTGGCCGGTCGTTTTAAGCAGGGATTGTTTTTACCGACCGAGGGGCAGCTGGATAATCGCCAGACATTACTGGCTCTGGCCGATGTGCTCGAGCAAAAGCAGGTTAGCTGTCACTGGGAGCAGAGCAGTGATCTGGCTGAATGTGCCGGTCTGGCTCACTGGACGCTGGATTGCCGCGGCTATGGCGGCAAAAGTAACTGGAATAGCCATGGTCATAGCCGTCTGCGCGGGGTACGGGGAGAGGTGCTGCGGGTTTATGCGCCTGATATTGAGCTTAATCGTCCGGTACGGATATTGCATCCGCGCTATCCTATTTATATTGCACCCAAACAGAATAAGTTGTTTGTTATCGGTGCTACACAGATTGAAAGTGAAGATGACAGTAATCTGAGTGTGCGCAGCGGTTTGGAGCTGATGTCTGCTTTGCATACTGTTCATTCGGCATTCGGTGAGGCGAGGATTCTGGAAAGTATGGCTGAACTGCGCCCGACACTTAATCACGAAAGCCCGGAAATACGTTATGATAAGCAAAATCATGTAGTGGCTGTAAATGGTCTGTTCCGGCACGGTTTTATGATTTCGCCGGCAGTAAGTATTGCAACAGTACGGGTATTACAGGCCTTAATGCAGCAGCAATCCATTCCGGATGCGCCGGCACGCTATCATATTGATGTTTTACCGGAAAATGACAATGGAGAAACAGATTAATGGATATTAGTGTTAATGATGATGTAATTGATTTTAATGGTAATACTGTGGCTGATCTATTGGAGCAGCTGATGCCGGAATCACCATTTGCGGTTTCTGTAAATACTTGTTTTATATCTAAAAAACAATATTCTGTTTATCAGTTGCAGCCGCAGGATAAAGTGGATATTGTCAGACCGGTAGTGGGCGGGTAATACCCGCTGGTAGTTATGTTTTATTTTGAAAACCCTGTTTGATACAGGGTTTTTGCTTATCAGGCAACAGCCGGTTTATACCTGCTGGGAAGAATAATTTACTTTGTTTATCTGTAAATGAATTGGTGATTTGAGCAGTGAAAATTCGATGAGGGGTATATGGATTTTCCGGTATACAAAATCAGTATATTGCTGATTAAACAGCCATTCAGATTTTTAAACAGTTATTTATGCTCTGCTGGAGAGATATTCGGAGGGTAAATTTACTTGATTTAGCATTAAATATGCATTTACACTTGCGACCCCAATTTTGGGTTAATTAATAGAAAAAAAAGTAATCATTATTACATTAAGAGGAAATAATTATGTCTAATCTGTTTACTCGCACACAACCATCCAGTCGCAATTACGGTGTAGCCTTTTTTGCCGGTATTATGGGCGGTCTGGTTTCTGCATTTGTGAAATCAGGTACGGAAGGAATAATGCCGCCACGAACCCCGGATCGTATAGCACCGCCCATTCAGATGATTCAGGATATGGGTATTGATATTCACAGCATGGTTTACATCTATTCAGATCAGGTAGTGAACTGGGGTGGTAGTACCATACATATTCTGTTTTCAATTGTATGGGCTATTATTTACTGTATGGCTGCTGAAATTTTTCCTAAAGTTAAATTATGGCAGGGTCTGGCTTTTGGTATTGGTGTAACCATTCTGTTTCACGGTATTATGCTGCCGGTGCTGAATTTATCTCTGGCACCATGGAATCTGCCGTTTGATGAATTGTTTTCTGAACTTGTTGGTACGCTATTATGGATGTGGACAATTGAAATCTTCCGCCGCGATCTGCGTAACCGCCTGACCGAAAAACCGGATCCGGAGTTTCAGTAAAACTCATCTGATTTATGCATGATGTACCGGCTTATATGCTTAAGACCGGATACGATGCCCGTGTATATCTGTAACAATCGGGAAAATATTATTTAGCCGCTATTCCTGATGATACAGACATGCACGGGCATTATGTTAAGCACTTCAGCCTGCTGGCTTTGGTGCTTTGTGATGGATGAAATCATGATGATGGCAGGCTTAATCTTTTTTCAGTGCTTTGATTAGTTCCGAAGTGTCAGCTCTTTCCATGTAATTGACATTGATATAGGAAAAGATAACTTTTTTATCCTGGCCGATAATATAAGTGGCTGGTATGGGCAGCTGGTAACTGTCATCGCCATTAAAATCCGGCAGATTTGCACCTAAGTTTTTGTATAAATTTCTGACATTCTCAGGTAAGGTAAATACCAGACCGTACTGTTTGGCTATCTGATTACCCGTATCAGATAAAATAGTCAGATTAATATTGTGTTCCTGTATTAATTGAGCGCTGATATCAGGTTTTTGCGGAGAAATAGCGATAAAGTGAACATCTTGAGTATCGAGAATTAATTTCAGATTTTGGTTAAAGTGTTCTAATTCTTTGACACAAAACGGGCACCAGCTGCCCCGGAAAAAACTGAGAATGACTGGTTTTGTCTCCAGCAATTTATAGAGTTCGATTTTTTGATTATTTGTCGCTACCAGAGAAAAATCTGGTGCGGTATCTCCGCTTTTTATGGCATGGCAATCTAAATTCTGCGTAAGCATTTCTGATAATGAATTTCCCATTACATTCAATACTTCTGCAGGTAACTGGGTAAACATTTCTTGCTGTATTGATTTTAGCTCTTCAATTATTTTCATTATGACTTTCCTGTTGTGAAACGTTTTGATGAATTTGTTGCAGAATTTTTTTAAATATCGTTAATTCTTCAGCAGATAAATTTTGGGTTATTTTTTCTATCCACTGGCTGTGCTGATGCAGAATTTCTTTAACCAGTTTAGTGCCGGTATCAGTTAATGAGACGAGGGAAATTCTTTTATCCTGACTGGCAGTTCTTTTTGAAATCAGTTTTTCATTAACTAATGAGCTGATTAGTGTTGTTGTTGATGCTTTGGTTATGCCTAATAACTTAGCAATTTCTTGTAATGACAGCTCAGGGTATTCTTTTAACAATACTAAAATAATCAGCCTGCTTTCAGATAAATGAAATTGCTGCAGACGTTTGGCGCATTCAATATCAATAGTGTTTGCAACTGATAATAGAGTAAAGCATGTCTTAATTTTATCCAGATCTGCAATTCTTTCTTTTTCCAGTACGTTACAAAAGGATAAATAACGGTTTTCAAGTTGCATACGGTTATTTCTATAAATTAGTTAGTGACCTTACTATTTATTAATTATAGTATAGACCAGGAAAATTATTGTCAATAATTTCAGAATTGTATTGTTATAGTAAATTGATATGAATGGCTGTAGTTGCTGTTTTCCGGATGTTTGTAGTAATTAAGAATTTATTTATTTTCTGGGATGTTTCTGAAATTTTTTGCTTGATGGCTAGGATAAAATTGAATTGTCGTAACCATGCCGGCAGAAAGAGAAGCTGCAAACGTTTTCATTTATTAGGACTGATATTTACCATGACATTTATTACACAGGGTTTTTGTTTCCTATCATGATAAAAGCTATGTGTGCGGTGCTTTGATATTTAAAATAAAAATGTTAATTATGATAATTAGATGTATATGCGCCGGGTAATAATAACAAATGTCGTTTTAGGTGAAAATAAGTGAAAAGTTATTGTTTTTGTTATAAAGTATAAATACTTTGTGCAGTTTGCCTTTTATAGCTTGCAGTTGGAAGATTTTTATTTTTTATGTTAACGGGGGAAGTGAATATGGCTTTACAACTTTATGATGAAGAGTTTAATAGTCGTTTGTTGTTAGGCACTGCTGCTTATCCCACACTCGAAGTACTGCGTACGGCAGTAAGGAAAGCGCAGCCGGCTATGATTACGGTTGCTTTACGCCGTCAGAGCGCAACTTCGGCAGAGCATGGGCAGGGTTTATGGGGATTGTTGCAGGAGCTGGCTGTACCGATTCTTCCTAATACTGCCGGTTGTCTGAGTGTAGATGAGGCGGTAACAACTGCGCAGATGGCTCGCGAGGTATTTGAGACAGACTGGATTAAGCTTGAACTGATTGGTGATGATGATACCTTGCAGCCGGATGTATTTCAGCTGGTGCGTGCAGCCGAAATCCTGATTAAAGAGGGTTTCAAAGTACTGCCATATTGTACTGAAGATTTAATTGCCTGCCGTCGGTTGCTGGATGCCGGTTGTCAGGCACTGATGCCATGGGCTGCACCGATTGGTACCGGTCTGGGACCGGTACATGAATATGCTTTGCATGTCCTGCGTGAACGCTTACCGGATATTCCTTTGCTTGTTGATGCAGGGCTAGGCTTACCTTCGCATGCGGCAAAAGTAATGGAGTGGGGTTTTGACGGGGTGTTGCTGAATACCGCAGTTTCACGTAGTGGCTTGCCGGTGATGATGGCAGAAGCGTTTGCACTGGCTATTAATGCAGGAAGAATGGCTTATGAAGCGGAACCGGTAGTACCGCGAGAGAATGCACAAGCCTCTACACCTCAGGTCGGACAGCCGTTCTGGCACTATGCTTAACTATGTTTTCATTTGTCACTGAATACTGAGCATGTGTGAAATGGCTTAGCGGTTATTGCTTAATAGCTGCCGGATAAGGAGAATTCTCCCAATAGCATTTAGATTTGAAGAGCAGCAAGCGGATTAAGATTAGTAATCAATAAAAGACCTAAAGCGTATATACGCTTTAGGTCTTTTATTAATTCTATCCTGTTTAATTGATGTAGATAGTAATTAAACAGGACAGATTTTTGGGTATTAATGATTCAGATGGTCTGTATCGGTATAGGTAATGCGTTTTTTCAGTTGCTGACGATACAATGGCAGGAACATAGTCAGCAGAATAAACCACACTGGTGTGGCGATCAGACCGGTAAGCGTATCTTTATCCTGACTGAACAGGTACAGGACAAAAACGAAAAATATCAAGCAGGCATAACACATGGGTATACCCAGAGGCATTTTGTAAACTGAGCGCGCATGCGCTTCAGGATAAAGCCGGCGATAGCGCAGATAGGCAATCAGAATGACTGCCCATACAAAAATAAAGCAAATACTGGATACGGTGGTGACAATCGTGAATACTTTCATCACGTCGCCTTCCGCATAAAGCAGACCAACACCAATCAGCAGCAGAGCACAAGAATATAACAGACCGTTTTGCGGTACCCCGCTGGCGGACAGCCGTGCAAAAGCTTTCGGGCCAACGCCGTTTTTCGACAGGCCGTACAGCATACGGCCGGTAGAATACATACCGCTGTTGGCGGAAGACAGTGCAGAAGTGAGTACAACAAAATTAATAATAGTGGCCGCAGCACTGATGCCAATCAGGGTAAACATATTGACAAACGGGCTGCGGTCGGGGGCGACCATATTCCACGGGGTAACCGTCATAATAATGGTTAGTGCCAGTACGTAGAAAATAATGACACGTACCGGTATTTTATTAATGGCAGCCGGCAGAGTGGTATTTGGATCATCTGTTTCGGCTGAAGCAGTACCAACCAGCTCAATGCCGACAAAAGCAAAGATAGCAATCTGAAACGCGGCAAAAAAACCTGACCAGCCATGAGGCATCCAACCGCCGTAAGACCATAAGTTGCTGATTTTGGCCTGAATGCCGCTGGGGCTGGTAAAGCCGGTTAGTAATAAATAGCCGCCACAGCCGATAAGCGCGAGAATCGCCAGAATTTTAATCAGGGCAAACCAGAATTCCAGTTCGCCGAAGAGTTTGACCGATAACAGATTCAGCGCCAGCAGGATGGCAATGCAGATAATGCCGGGCAGCCATAATGGCACTTCCGGCCACCAGAACTGAGTATAGCCGGTAATCGCTACGATATCTGCCATACCAATCACTACCCAGCAAAACCAGTATGACCAGCCTACATAATAACCTACAGTCGGATTCAGAATATCGGTAGTGAAATCGACAAAAGATTTGTAATGCAGATTGTGCAGTAGTAATTCACCCATGGCACGCATCACAAAAAACAGAAATGCGCCGATGATGACATAGGTAAACAACACAGATGGCCCGGCCAGGCTGATCGTACGGCCTGAACCCATAAACAGACCGGTGCCGATTGCACCACCAATAGCAATCAATTGTAAATGTCGGTTTTTCAGTGTGCGTTTTAACTCAGGTGGTCGGCTCATGGTGTATCCTTTACAGACTGGAAAACAAAAATAGAAAACATGGTTTTATTTTTAGAAGTGTATACGTTGATATAAAATTAATTATGATAAATATATATACTGCTAACCACAGACTGGTTCATCACTATGCTTATATACATTTATTGATATAAGCATTTTACCGGTACATACCGGTTCGAGTTTGTAATACTTTATCACAGTTTATTGTTGTTGCCGGCAATATCTGAATATAGTTGTTGAGAATGAGAGGCTGTTGTATTAAGGTAGTGGTGTTACCGGTTTTAGACCGGTATAAAAAGACATAATAACAGATAAATAAGGAAGGAGAGCTTGTCCATGCGCGCAATCCGGACCGGATTAGTGGTGGGCTATGGTTTTATTGTGATGTTTATCAGCACAGCCATAAAAGGGGTTTATCAGGTTTATTTTACCAGTCTGGTAGATCATTATGCTGTGAGTATTGAAACAATGGCTCTGGTTGGTGGTTTTTTTGGCCTTGCGCAAGGTATTTACTCAGCATTAGTCGGTAAGCTGTGTGACCGTTGTGGTGCTGGTCATGTTCTGTTATCGGGAATGCTGGCAGCTGCCTGCGCATTTTTGCTGTTTTCCTCTAATAATAATTTCATGACTTTTGTGCTGGGGTTTCTGCTGCTGGCTGCATATGCGGTTGCTGCCCTGACTTTTGTACCGGTCAGTATTCTGATTGACAGATATGTGATACCTGAGCGGCGCCAGTTTGCGTATGTGCTGGCCACTAACGGTATCGCTGCCGGTCTGATGATATTGTCTCCTCTGTGGATTTATCTGGACGGGTTTATCTCATGGCCGATGCTTTGTGCTATTCTGGCCGGTGTATTTGCCTGTCTGGCTATTGTTCCGGCATTGCTGAACTGGATGGAAGGTATCTGGGTGCCTGAAAAAGTAGCAGTGCAGTCAGCAAATATATCATCTAAGCCTAAGCCGGTCAGCCCGAATATTACCGCACCTTTACCCCGTTACTGGTATCTGGACCGTCGGTTTGTGCTGTCTGCCTTAGCTTTTTCCGGCTGTGGTACGTCAATGATTTTTATTGATGTACATTATGTTCCGGCAATACAGGAAATATTAAGCCAGAATGAAACCGCCAATCTGTTTACCGGTACTTCACTGAGTCTGCTGGGGCTGGCAGAAGCCGTGGGCAGTGTACTGATTGGTTATCTGGTGGCTAAAAAAGTATCTCTGCCTTTATTGCTGTGTCTGCTGTATATCGTGCGTTGTATAACGCTCATGGCACTGGCTCTGTGGCCGGAACCAATGATGGTACCGCTGTTCGGGATTTTTTTCGGAATAACTTATATGGGAACCGTCATTATTATATCCCGTCTGGCCGGTTCTATTTTTGGTTATCGGTATAAAGGCTTTATTTTTGGTGCATTTTTTCTGATTCATCAGATTAGCGGTTTATTAACCGCCTGGCTTGGTGGTTTGCTGCGGGTATATTGCGGTAGTTATTTTCCGGTTATCTGTTTTGTTGCCGTATGGATGGCATTATCAGCAGCTGCCTCTTTATTGTTATCTATGCTGAAAAAAAATGGTGGTTCTGGTAACGGTGGTCGTTATCAGGTTAAATATGAACAATAATTGCCAATTCTGCTATTAATAGCCGGCAGGAATTGAGAACGGCGAACATGGCCGTATTTAAAGATAATTATGTTGCCGGACAGGGCATGATGAGGTTGATTGTATTGATGGCAGTCGTACAATAACCGAAACAGATTTGAATAAAGAGTGTTAATGATGAGTGAAGAAAAAGTGGTTCATTATCTTAAAGATTATCAGGCACCGGATTTTGCGGTGGCAGATATTAATCTGACTTTTACTCTGGACGAAGCTTATACCACAGTAATCAATCGTATGACTGTTGTACCAAAGCAGACGCAAAAACCTTGTGTGCTTGATGGCAGTGCGGAACTATTGCAGATTGTTTTAGATGGTAAATCCTTATATCCGCATGAGTATGCTGTGGCAGATGAAAAGCTGATTATTCATACGGTACCGGAAAGACAGTTTGTACTGGAAATCACGACCAGACTGTATCCGGCACAAAATAAAACGCTGATGGGTTTATATGAATCCGGTGATAATCTGTATACCCAGAATGAGCCGGAGGGCTTCCGTAAAATTACTTATTACTTTGACCGTCCGGATGTCATGAGCCAGTTTACCACCACCATTATTGGTGACAAAGAACAGTATCCGGTTATGCTGTCTAACGGTAATCTGATTGATAGTGGTGAGCTGGATAATGGTCGTCACTGGGTATGCTGGCGTGACCCGTTTGCCAAGCCAAGCTATCTGTTTGCTCTGGTAGCAGGCAAGCTGGCGGTGCTCGAAGGCAGTTTTACTACCTGTAGCGGTAAAGAAGTGGCGCTGAAATTTTATACCCGTCCGGAAGACCGTGCTAAGGCAGGTTTTGCTCTGGAGTCGCTGAAGCATGCCATGCAGTGGGATGAGGAGCGCTTTAATCTGGAATATGATTTAAATATTTTTATGGTGGTGGCTGTTGGTGATTTTAATATGGGCGCCATGGAAAATAAGGGTCTGAATATTTTCAACACCAAATATGTGCTTGCCAGCAGTGATACAGCTACAGATGCTGATTTTGAAGCAATAGAGGGTGTGATCGGGCATGAGTATTTCCACAACTGGACAGGTAACCGGGTCACTTGCCGGGACTGGTTTCAGTTGTCGCTGAAAGAGGGGCTGACCGTTTTTCGTGATCAGGAATTTTCAGCCGACCGGGCCAGCAGAGCTGTTCGCCGTATTCATAATGTCAGAGTATTGCGCAGTATGCAGTTTGCGGAAGATGCCGGTCCGATGGCACATCCGGTACGACCGGCTTCATACGAGGAAATGAATAATTTCTATACGCTGACTGTGTATGAAAAAGGTGCCGAAGTGGTACGTATGTACCATACTCTTCTCGGTGAAGCCGGTTTTCAGAAAGGAATGCAGCTTTATTTCCAGCGGCATGACGGACAGGCTGTTACCTGTGACGATTTTCGTGCGGCTATGGCTGATGCCAATGGTGTTAATCTGGAACAGTTTGCGTTGTGGTACAGTCAGGCCGGTACACCGCAGGTTAAAGCACGTGGTGAATATGATGCGGAAAAACGTACATTTAGTCTGCATTTGCAGCAATCTATTCCGCCCACACCGGATATGAATGAAAAACAGCCAATGGTGATTCCGGTAAAAGCCGGTTTAATCGGTAAAGATGGCACACCAGTTTCGTTCCGGCTGGATAACAGTGAATCTGTGGTTGAGGAAGCGGTACTGGTATTTAATCAGGCTGAGCAGACTTTTGTCTTTAATGATGTAACACAAGAAGTAATACCGTCATTATTGCGCGGATTCAGTGCTCCGGTGAGACTGGAGTATCCCTATAGTGATGCTGATTTAATGCTGTTACTGGCACATGATAGTGATTCTTTTGCCCGCTGGGAAGCAGCACAAACTCTGTACCGGCGTGCCATTACGGCAAATCTGGCTGCGCTTGAAGCCGGTCAGCCTGTACCACATCATGCAGCGCTGGCTCAGGCCATTACGGCGGCACTGAATGCTGATATTGATCCGGCGTATAAGGCAGTATTGTTGCAAGTGCCGGCTGAAGCAGAATTGTGGGAAGATGCTCAGAGCATTAATCCCGAGCTGTATGTTCGTGCACGTCAGGCACTGTTGCAGGATCTGGCATGCAGTATGGAGGATACGCTGACACACTGGCGTCAGTGGGCTGATGAGCAGGAGCAGAACAGTAAACATGCTGCTCCGCAGGAGTACCATCCTGATCTGGCCGGTATTCGCAGCCTGCGCAATACTTTACTGCAATGGGGCGTACAGGCCAGAGCAGAATTATTGCAAAGCATTGCTGCCGAGTATCCGCAGCGGGCTACCAATATGACTCATGAATTCGGAATGCTTCTGGCCATTAATCATTTGGCTGATACAAAGCGTAATGAGTTATTAGACCAGTTTGCTCAGCGCCATGCTCATGATGATTTGGTCATGGATAAGTATTTTACTCTGATAGGCAGCAGCCAGCGTACGGATACTCTGCAACAGGTGCAGGCAGCATTGCAGAACCACGCTTTCAGCTTAGAAAATCCAAATAAGGTACGTTCTTTACTGGGTAGCTTTAGCCGTAATATTCAGCACTTTCATGCAGCCGATGGCAGTGGTTACCGTTTTATTGCTGAGCATATATTGCATATTGATGGATTTAATCCGCAGGTGGCTTCTCGTCTGGTACAGGCATTTAATCTGTACGGCCGGCTGGAACCGCAACGCAAAGCCTTGATGGCCGAGCAGTTACAGCGGATTCAAAAACATGACGGGCTGTCCAAAGACAGCCGTGAAATTGTAGATAAAATTTTTGGCTAAAAATTTAATTTTATTATTTCAAAAAAGTTATCTGGTATTGTCGATTTTTTAGCAATACCAGATAATTTATTTCAAAATGAAAAAACAATTTTTACTTAATGGTGTTCAGTAATATTTGAATTTAATTTTTCATTTCGTAATTCCGGTGGTAATGGGTCATGATCCAGATTTTTCAGAAATTGCAGTAATGATCCGCCTGACAGTACTTCAATATTTGTGCTGTTTTGAGAACTGAAAAATTCGGGGAGATGTGTTAATTGTGTGCTTGAAATTCCCAGCCATTCTGCCAGACCCTGTAATAATTCCAGTCCACTTCGCTGAGCACTGTTTCGTAGCTGAGTGGTTTGATCACTGTTTATTATAACTAAAGGAACATGATAGTTTTCATAATATGAAGCACCGTGTCTGAGTGTAATATCTGCATCGTTACTTTTACTGTGTGATAATCCATGATCACTAAAATATAAAATAGTGAATGGTTGCTTGGTTTTTTCTAAAGCAAGATAAATCTGTTGCAGTAATTTATCAGTTTCTTTAATAGTATCTATATAGCAATTCAGTGTATGATTGTTTATATAATGAGCAGGTTCATTTCTGAGTCGGGCACAGATATCCGGATGTGAACCCATTAAATGTAAAACAAATAGTGTATTATTGTTTTTGCTTTGCTGTTGTAAAAGAAATTTCTCAAAAGGTTGAATTAATTCATCATCATAAGTGTTTTTGCCAAAATCATACATTGCTCTTTTTAAAAAAAAGGTTTTTTGTGCTTGTGTTGCTATTGATGAAACCAATGTGTCATAACGACCTATTGCGCCTTGATTCGATAGCCATATCGTATCCATATTGGCTTTTTGAGCAAGGGTCAGTACGTTATCCCGGATACTGACTTCTTTATAATTATTTTTGTTTAACGCCAGACTATGAGATAAAGAGATTTGCGTATTGGGTCCGGCAGAATACAGATTTTCCATTATATAATTTGCATTTTTATCAAGGAAGGGAGTATTATTAAATTTCATTCCGTATAAATGCAGATAATCTGCACGAACACTTTCACCTATTACTAGAACATAATATTTGTAATTTTGTTTTATATTATTTATTTTCCAGTTATCAGGCTGATTTAGATTTTCATGCAATTTATTTAATTCATTTAAATAATAATTAATATTGATACCCGTATCTACTAAAAACTCTAATGGCTGGGCATGTAAGGGAAATCCGGTATATTCTTCATCCTTATAATATTCTTTCTTTGTTAAACTTACTGTAATAAAAAGAACAATTATTATTGGAATAACTGAATAACGGGCAGGCAGTTTTGGTAAAATGGGGCGGCAATTTAGTTTGATTGAGATTAACGGTACAGTCGCCAGAAACAGAGAATTCAGATAAGTTGTCCAATGAATAGTGGTTATATATTCAAGAGTTTCTTTTTCATTTGTACTGAACAATGAGGCAATTATACCAAAGTTGGGTGTTCCATAATTGACGGCTGTCGGATGATATAGAAAAATAATAACTGAAGTCAGAATGGTGTAAATTTTCCAGATTTTTGGGAAAAACAGTTGCAGAAATAAAAAGACACAGCAACTGGTAATAATACTGACTGATGTTATTGGATAAGACAATGCAATTAAAATGATTGTACTGAGTATTAATTGAGATGAGATACTAATGAGTATTTTATAAATCAATAATTTCATTATATTTTAAGGTGATGTTTAAAATTATTAAGATTAAATATAAAGTATTCTTATTAAGAAACAGTATTTAGCTGGAATTATGTAAATTATACTATAGAAAATCTTAACAAAATAATAACAGCAGAATGCTTTCAGTATTTTGTTGTTATTTGAATATGCAGACTATATGGTAATATAAATCAAGAGTTTGAATATAGATTTATATTTATTACTCAAGCAGCAGTCTGCCCAGATAGTCATTTTCTTTGGCCATTCCCGGTAAAACAAAGAAAAATCCGCCGCCGAATGGTTTGATATAACGTTCCATCGGTTCGCCATTCAGGCGATTCTGGGTATCAATAAAACCTTTTTTCAGGTCGTTCTGATAGGCAACAAAAATCAGACCCATATCAAGTTGCCCGTTAGGTAATACACCCAGCGAGTAACTGAAACTGCGCCGGCGCAGTTTGGCTACGTGCCGTTCAGGAATACGTGGTTCTGCACGGCGCATGTGTGAATCAAACAGAATGCGGTCTCCATGAGGGTCACTGTTCATTTTCGGGTCATCCATTTCATGCTGCATACCAATGGGTGCTCCGCTGGTTTTGTAACGGCCAAAATCATTTTCCTGATCTTCGAGCGGGGTTCTGTCCCAGAATTCGAGATTGAAGCGAATCAGACGGATTGCCTGATAACTGCCGCCCAGACACCATGCCGGTTCCTGGTTGTTCTTAGTTACCCATACCAGTTCATCCATCAGTTTGCTATCGTTAATGGAGCCATTACCGGTACCGTCTTTAAAACCAAACAGATTAATAGCGGTAGTGTGATTGTCGATATCTCTGGCCGGTAGAAATCCGTCCATTTTCCATACCGGCACCATATACTGATTACAATGACTAATCAGATCGCGCAGGGCATAAATGACACTTTCGCGGCTGTTGGCGCAGAACTGGATTGATAAATCTCCGCCGCACCATGCTTTTTCCAGCCGGTCGTTGGGAAAGCGGGGCATAGGAATCAGTTTTTTGGGTTTGAGCTGAGACAGACCAAAACGCTGGTCAAACAGGCTGGCACCCACGGCCAGGGTAATTGTCAGTGAGTCGGGAGACAGATTTTGACCCAGCAGCCCGGATTCTGCCGGAGGAAGCTGGTCATTTTTACCTGCTGTGAGTGTTTGTGGTCTGGTGAGATAGGCAATACGTTGTGAAATCCGCTGGAATAACTGTTGCAGCTCTTTTTTGTTTTTTACAGTAACGTTGAAGACAACAAAGATAGCTTCTTTGGTGTCGGGGGTAATTACGCCAGCCTGATGGCTACCCCAGTAATCAACGGCCTGATTGTAATCATGAGTACAGTTGCCGGCCGCATTGGCTGCTTTGACGGCGCTAAGACTGGCGAAACCCAGCCCTCCGGCCAGCAGCATTTTCATGCTATTGCGTCGCGTAGTGCTGGCCGGATTGTCTTCAGGCGAAGCAGTTGAGACAGGCTGATGTCTGAAAGTGTTTTTAGACATAACTTGAACCTTAATGAGGATATTTATAATAAACACGTATATTTAGTTGCGCCCTGAGCTGGGCCAGCCGTGCTGTCTGCGTACTTAGTAAGGAGTACAGGATATCGTGATCTGTCTGGCTGAGCCGGCTGAAACTTTGGAATTGGTTCTGGGGCAGTTGATAATGCTGCAGAATGGCAAAAATCTGCTGGTAACCATGATTCAGTGTTTTACGCTGCTCTGCTGGAATAAAGCTCTGCAGATGCTGGATGATTTGTGCTGAACCGGTTACATTGGCATGGATATCGGCCAGATCACTGTGGCTATACTGATTTTCTTTGCCGGCAAGTTTGGTTTGCAGAATCATTTCCAGAAAGTCGGATGCTGACTGAACTATTTTGGCAATATCCAGATCATCGGCAGCTACACGTTTTTGTAAATCAATAATTTCATATTGCAGATTGCTGTTTTCTGCCTGTGCTTGCTGTAGGTCTTTGAGTTTAAATAAATCATATTCTAAACGGTGAAAACCGCTGAAATTCGGATCATCGGTACCTTGCAGATAATAATCAGCGCGCGAATTAATATTCTGGTCGGCATTACCAAACAGTTTAACGATAACCCGTACTTGTTCGTAACTCTGATGGGCACGGATATAATTTTGTTGCGCCTGTTGCAGCTGTCCGTTTTTGCAGGCATTCTCAATCGCATTAAGATATTGCTGAGTGGTTTTTAGTTGCAGTACAACTTCCTGCTGATAATTACGAATTGCTGACTGGTATTTTTCCGGAGTGGGAATATCCCCTTTTGCGACTACAGCATTAGAATCATTGATAATTGGTGCCCTTAAACCATGTGCTACAGCAATGGCAGGCACCAGTAAAGAGCAAATAATAAATAGTGTACAGAACTTATTCTGTGTCATTTAAAATTTTCCTTAAGAAGAGCTGTATGGCGATTAATAGCAGGAAACTAACAAATGAAATGATGCTAAACCATACAGGCGGCGAATTATAGGCAGAAATTAAGTCAGGAAAGCTGTCGGACAGAAAGCTATTGTCAATAAAATGTGAGATTTTCACTGCCGGCCACATCATAATATCAGGAAGGGGTTCATTGTGTGTCGACAGATATACACCTGCTTTGACATATGAGGGGAAAATCAGAACTAACATTATAATACTGGTTATGATAAGGTATTTTTTCAACTGCATGCGGCGGCTGATTACAACAAATGGATAAAATGTCAGGGCAGATACTGCAATGCCGGAAATTACGGTAAGGCATAAATTAGTATAATCAGGATTATTCAGCTGTCTGATCTGACCGGACAACCATAAGATAACTTCATTGCCTGCACAGGCAATGGTAAGTGCTGCTATGAACATGGCTGCTGTCCATGAACGTGCCATCTGTTGAGCTTTTTTCTGTTCCTGTGCTGATCCCATGCTCAGGATATACTCAAACATCAAAAATACAACTAAAAATGTCAATAAAGTAATCAATATCAATATGCTCATCATAAGCATTTTTTGATTTTTTTCGGGAATATATCTGAACACACCACCGATAATTGCTGCCAGAAACAGTACACCGAGTATCAAGCCGCTAAACAGATGGCGCATCCCGCTTTTGCTGTCCGGATTATGCTTAATCCATGAGTAAATAACGCCGACAACAATCAGTGTTACAAAGCATTCACGCCAGACAATAAAAAAGGTTTGTTCCATTCTAAATCTCGTTTTATTTTAAAATTAATTGATTTAAAGACCTGTTCCGATGAAATTTATAGTTACAGGGTTTTTCAGTGCAATTGTAGCAACTGATGAAGCATTGCGCCGATTACTTTTTATTGTGACAGCAGGGGACAAACGTGACATATCTTTTGTTCGTATTCACCATATTGCAACAAGTAACAGATATGGTTGATAAGGGCGTTAAATGTCTGGGGCATGATTTTCAGCCTGAGCTAATTATCAGTAATGCTAGAGAAGCATAAGGCTGTATAAAAACAATCAAATCATGATTGAATGGTACCGGTAAATCATATGCTGAAGAAATAACCGGCACATGCCCAAAGTAAGTAAATCAGATATGTAGCAGGTTTTGCCTTATTTGGATTTTTTCCTTAAAAACAATATAGCCATTAATAACCAGAATACACCAAAAGTAATGACGCTAATCCACATTGGCTGGGAGCGGTAGGCAAACAGTGAGGAAGCAAAACTGCCGATCAGACCACTATCGTCAATAAAGTGTGATGTATCCCATGCCGGGCTAATGAGGAAATCTGGAATTGATACATCATGCTCCAGCAGCATATTGGTACCGTCTTCAACAGCTCTCAGCAATAACGAAATGGCCAGAAATAACAGGACAATACCGGTTATGGTAAAAAACTTTTTCCATTGGATGAAGCGGCTGGTTAGAATAAAAGCATAAAATGTCAGGGCAGATACTGCTATGCCGATAAGTACGGCGAGACAGAAGCCGGAGTAATTTTGACTGTTCAGCTGCATAATCTGGCCGGACAGAAATACGACAATTTCACTGCCTTCACGGGCAATGGCAATGGCTATAATAAACAGAGCTCCCCACCATGAATTGCGGGCTACCTGTTGTGCCATTTCCTGTTCCAGGGATGATTTCATATTTCGGGCGTGTTTGTTCATCCAGTACACCATCTGCACAATCAGTATGCAGGCAACAGCAGACATGCCCATCATAAACATGGTTTGATGGTCATCGGTAAGTGCTTTGAATACACCGTTGATGATTAATGCCAGTATGACAGAAATCAGTACACCAAGCCCGACACCGCCAAACAAATAACGCATACCATGGCTATTGTCAGGATTACGTTTAATCCATGCATAAATAATGCCGACAACCAGTAATGCTTCGAAACATTCACGCCAGACGACAAAAATTGTTTGTCCCATTGTATTTCCTGCTTTTATTTTACTATTAACTGCCCTTTGGGCTTATTCAGATGAAAGTCATCGAAAAAGATATAGGTACCGGGTTTTTTCGGGGCGATGACGACCACTGATGAAGCACCCGGGGCGAGTACTTTTTCTTTGACCAGCTGGGTACTTTCAAACTCGACGGGACCTTTGCCAATATTGGTAACCTTAATGCGAATAATTTTGTTGGCCGGTGCATTGAGGGTCAGGGGAATCAGATCACCATCTTTCATTTTCAGTTCCAGGGTGACTTTATCGTCAGCAATGGCTGAAAATGAAAACATAAGACTGCATAAACCCAATAAGATAAGAAGAAATTTTTTCATAACAGATATTCTTACAGTGAAAGGTGTTGTGGCAGTAATAATGTAATAAGGGATTATTCAGCCAGTTGAAGCTAGAATAATCCCTGATCACAGCCAGCTAAATGCGATTAATAGCTGCCTTTGCGGCCTACACCGGCATAATCAAAATCCCAGCTGACTTCAAATGGTTTGAACCATGGAGCTACGCCGGTTTCTTTGTCAATATGGCGAGCCATCTGGTTGGCTGTTGGTGGGGAGATACGGTAGGTAACACGATATTTGCCCAGACCATTCAGTTTGATGTTGTCACCATAGTGGGGACCATCATTGGCAACCATAGACATGAATTTACCTGAATGTTCGAATTTGCCTTTAGTCAGTTTGGTAATGGAGTATTCTATATTCAGATTGGGAATCCAGTCTCCTTCGGCAAAGCCGTTAGGATTACCTTCTGTTGCATGAATATCGGCTTCCATGTGCACGTCGGATTTGCTGGCCGGCAAATGCATATTACTGTGATCCATGCCATCAGTGTCCATAGTAATAGGCGGCAGATATACACCGGAAATTTCCATTCCGTTTTTAATAATAGGTTTGCCCATGGGGTATTCCTGAGCAAAGGCTGCCATTGATACAAGAGCGGCACTGGCGATAGCAATTTTTTGTAACAGCATTTTATAATTTCCCTATTTTATTCATATTGAGACAAATTGAATCAGATATGACTGCATATCAATTGATAAGGATTATCAATATACTCCTTTTACCAATGTTAGAAAATAATTAAATTATGTTTTTTACTGGTGTTTATTGTTATTTATTGTGGTGCAAATAACAGTAATTTTTTGAGGTTGTCCGTAAAAGTGTCTTATAAATAACAAATCTAAATTGACAATTGAATATATCCTTTATTAATAAATATATAGATTAAAAAAGCTGAAAACGCCGGCTGGAAATGGTTTCAGCCGTTATCAATCTTAATCTGGTCGTTACCAACCGGAAAACTGATGGAAGAATTTCTAAATTATTTGCTGTTGTGGTGTAGGCAAACTATTGATATATAAGTTAAGTAATGTTAAATTAAGCTTGTGGTTGTGATAGCGCTGGTTATGGAAATGATCAGCCGGAACAGATTCCGGATAGTACTTTAATTGGTATGTGTTAGTTTGAAGTAGAAAACTGTTCGGGCTGGTTTGGTGGTATGAATAAACAGTTATCGAAAATAGTCGCCTATGGTGAAATTACTATAAGCAGAAAATGATTAGGTTCTGTGTACTGCCTGCCATATTTGTTGTGCTATGGGTTCTATCCCTTGCCAGAGCAGGGGTTCCCAGTTATGCTGTTTGCAGAATGAAAATACCAGGGTTTCGGCACTGATGATGCTGTTACAGGGCTTGAAAACCAGCAACCCGCTATCCTGCCAGTCTGAGTCGGCTTTGATGATATAGGGTGACAGGATATAGGCTGTATATTCGGTAATTTCCTCTGGTTCGTTATGCCATTGGCTGCCGAGTGATGTAGTTTGTTGTATATAATAAAGTGCAAAGGGGTATTGCAGTTGTAGGTTGTCGTGCAATGCTGTGGATAGCGCATTCTTGTCAGGCGCAAGAAGTTTCATTGTTTATTCTCCCTTTGTATTTTATGCTGAATGAGTAATTGTATGAAGTATGTAGTATATCTGTGTATCAGGACGACACCTGATTGTCAGTAGTTTTTGGGCAAACAGGTTAGATTGTGGTTTCTGAAAGGGGAGATTTGCTTTGTAGATGTTCATATCATTGCCCTTCTCTTTAATCATGAGACCGCAAGTGTGCTGTTAAACACAGATGGCGGCAGACAAATGGCAGGGTTGACAGACCGACAAAGAGTATACCGGTAGGCGTAAAGCCTCCCTGCCACTGTCCACCATGAAAAAAAGCGGTGGCAATGGGTTTTTACAGACCAACGCTACTTTTTTGTAAGTAGCAAAAAGTCTGCCTCTTTGTTCAGCCTGTCAAAGCTGGTTACGCTATTGAACGTAACGTCTTTATCTTGCCGCTAAAGCAGGGAACTGTCAATTATTGACTCATATATATGTATGAGTTATCTGATATGCATTTTCATTCCGGGTAAAAATGGTTTGTTTATCCGGATTATTAAGTCTGTTTTATGACTGAAAAGCCAGTTTTTATTTTTTTGGCATGTATTGCCGGCTATTATATATTTTGCATATTTTTATGATAAATGCGAGATTAAGCAGACGATTATGTAATTACTTATTGTTTACAGGACAGAATATCTTGAGCTGTAGCCATATTCGCTGAACAGGCTGTGATGACTATTGAATAATATAAATGGGTAATATACAGGAACCGGCTGCATATTCTTCGATTTAGTGTATTTGCAATATTTTTTGTTTAATGGTTAACAGTTTTATTTTTAAAGTGTTGTTTTATTGGTATTAGAAGCGAATTGATATAACTAAAAAAACTGGTATTTCATCATTCAGTCTTCAGTATCAGGATAATGTAATTTCTCAGTGCTTTAATTTGTTATTTTCAGCAAAAAAATCGGGCATACCAGTGTATGCCCGATTTTGAAGCTATTTATCTGATGATTACCACTTATAGCCTATACCTGCATTAAAGCCGGTTTCACGTCCGGTAGTGGAGACACCTGCACCCCATGAGAACTTACCGGTATTGTTTGTGGCTTTGTAGTTAATACCAACTGCAGCATAACCATGATATGAACCCATGCCTACACCTACTGTCTGTTCACCGGCATTTAACTGCGGCAGATAAGCACCAGACAGTGCCATGGCCAGAGCAGTACCGGAATAGGCACGCCGTTCTACACGATGTACGCGGTCGTTAACATCATTGACGTAGCGGTTGATATTTTCCATGCGGGCATTAACACCTTTCAGCTGTGCCACATTGACTGCATCAGTGTCGGCAGTACCTGCAGCGACACCTGTAATCTGACGGTAAACACCATTGGCGGCGTCACCCACAGACACAGCGGCCTGAGTGCTGGTGGTTGCCTGAATGGCTCTTGCCTGTTGTGCTGTGGCACTAACCGGAATGTAGCCATTAATACCTGCTGCCGTATTGGCCACAGAGTTGGCACCCAGCGCAATTCCGCCATTCTGAGTAACGCTGGCATGATTACCAATAGCTACGCCGTTTTCTGCACTGGCTGCTGCTTGTGAACCAATAGCTACAGCAGCCTTACCACTGGCAGCTGCTGCACCGCCTACAGCAATAGCATCACTTCCGCTTGCTGAAGCCACAGCCTGAGTGGAATTAACTTTTGCATATTTGCTGCCGCCGTTATACAGATTGTTAATGGCATCGCCTACATTATTGGCTGTTACCGCAGTACCATCAGCATTGCTGGTTGTATAGCTTGGTGCAGTGAAAC
Source organism: Snodgrassella sp. ESL0304 (assembly GCF_013344995.1). Lineage (NCBI taxonomy): Bacteria > Pseudomonadati > Pseudomonadota > Betaproteobacteria > Neisseriales > Neisseriaceae > Snodgrassella > Snodgrassella sp. ESL0304. The sequence continues at coordinate 6,621 of NZ_JAAEDR010000017.1, read as the reverse complement.
CACCTGTGCCGGCTCTGGTGAGCGGGTTGTAGCTGGCATTACCGCCCAGGCTGGCTGCTACTGCAGACAGGGCATCAGCTGTTGAAGCAGACAGTTTCTGGGTATCAGAAATAGCCTGGTTGGCTTTTTCAGTTGCTTCATTGATCGCAGAAGCATTACCGCCGCCACCGTTTTGTGCCAGCTTGCTATCCACTGAGCTGGAAAGACTTTGTAAATCCTGTTTCCATTCATTTTTCATTTGCCACAGCTGGCTGCCATTCACTGCCTCTGTTGAATTCTGGCCTGTATCACCAGAAGCAACATTGGTAATTTTCTGGGCAGTGCCGGAGCCATGGCTGGCATCGTAAGCTGAACCGTTCCATTGCAGGGCATTAAGCTGTAATGAGCTCAATGTTGTGGATATTCCTGCCGGTATGGTGCCGGAAGCAAGGTGAAGCTGATCCTGCAGGCTGGACAGACTGGTTGAGGTGGAAGTGGACAGCGAATAGAGCTGACGACCATTTACTGCCTGATTAGACGTTGCGTCTACTCGTCCGTCTGCAACTCCACTAATGGTTCTTTCGTTGCTTGCTTCACGAGTCAGCTGATTTGAGAAGGCTGTTGTACCATCGTCAAAATGCACTGAGTTCTTCTGCAATTCGTCAATCAAACGTTTTGAGGTCTTAATATCATCCTGAGCAGTTTTAATATCATCCTGAGCAGCTTTGATATCTTTGTTCATCGTTTCTATCGTTGTCCTGCTCTCAGTAACTACCTGATCAACTGAGCTTGATACACTGCTAATGATGGAAGACGAAATACTGTATAACTGTCCGGCATTGACTGCATCAGTAGAACCGTCTGCCAGCTGACCGGCAGCCACGTTGGTAATCTTCTGGGCAGCGCCGGAACCATGACTGGCATCATAAGCATTACCATTCCATTGCAGCGCATCGCGTTGCAGATTACTGATGTTATTGACCGCCGAGCTCAGACTACTAGACAAAGTAGAGATATTACTGTTGGTAGTAGAGAGCCCGGTATTGTTACCGGCAGTCGCAGTGGAAAGACTACTGCTCAGTGAGGTGGACAGATTATACAGCTGGTCACCGTTAACGGCATCGGTAGAGCCACTGCTAAGTGTACCGTTGGCTACGTTAGTAATCTTCTGGGCAGCGCCGGAACCATGGCTGGCATCATAAGCATTACCATTCCATTGCAGCGCATCGCGTTGCAGATTACTGATGTTATTCACCGCAGAACTCAGACTACTAGACAAAGTAGAGACATTACTGTTGGTAGTAGAGAGTCCGGTATTGTTACCGGCAGTCACAGTGGAGAGACTGCTGCTCAGTGAAGTGGACAGATTATACAGCTGGTCACCGTTAACGGCATCGGTAGAGCCACTGCTAAGTGTACCGTTGGCTACGTTAGTAATCTTCTGGGCAGCGCCGGAGCCATGGCTGGCGTCATAAGCATTACCATTCCATTGCAGTGCGTCGCGTTGCAGATTACTGATGTTATTCACCGCAGAACTCAGACTACTAGACAAAGTAGAGACATTACTGTTGGTAGTGGAGAGTCCGGTATTGTTACCGGCAGTCACAGTGGAAAGATTGCTGCTCAGTGAGGTGGACAGATTATACAGCTGGTCACCGTTAACAGCATCGGTAGAGCCACTGCTAAGTGTACCGTTGGCCACGTTAGTAATCTTCTGGGCAGCGCCGGAGCCATGGCTGGCATCATAAGCATTACCATTCCATTGCAGCGCATCGCGTTGCAGATTACTGATGTTATTCACCGCAGAACTCAGACTACTAGACAAAGTAGAGACATTACTGTTGGTAGTGGAGAGTCCGGTATTGTTACCGGCAGTCACAGTGGAGAGACTGCTGCTCAGTGAAGTGGACAGATTATACAGCTGGTCACCGTTAACAGCATCGGTAGAGCCACTGCTAAGTGTACCGTTGGCCACGTTAGTAATCTTCTGGGCAGCGCCGGAGCCATGGCTGGCATCATAAGCATTACCATTCCATTGCAGCGCATCGCGTTGCAGATTACTGATGTTATTCACCGCAGAACTCAGACTACTAGACAAAGTAGAGACATTACTGTTGGTAGTAGAGAGTCCGGTATTGTTACCGGCAGTCACAGTGGAAAGACTGTTGCTCAGCGAGGTGGACAGATTATACAGCTGGCTGCCATTGACGGCATCGGTAGAACTATTGCTCACTGTACCGTTTGCTACATTGGTAATCTTCTGGGCAGTGCCGGAACTATGGCTGGCATCATAAGCATTACCATTCCAACCCAGTGCATCGCGTCGCAGGTCACTGATGCTGGTGTTAACCTCTGCTAAGCTGGTCGACAGCGTAGCTGTTGCGCCGGAAACTGTATCCAGACGATCAATAGCACCATTCAGTCTGCCAGTCAGATTACCTACAGAGGAGGAAACGGTGTTGAGTTTATCATTGGTGGTAAACAGCTGACCGCCTGTTACTGCCTCATTTGAACCCAGTTCAATTTTTCCGCCTGTAATATTGGTGATTTTTTTGTAGTTTGCATCATAATTTTCACCATTTATTTGCAGGGCATTCTGATCCAGAGTATTGATTCTATCTGTAGCAGAAGACAAATTATCGGAAATTCTGGAAGTGGATTCAGCAATACTGTTAATCCGCGTATTGGTCTTATTCAGGCTATCATTCAGATTCGCCACTGTAGAGCTTAAGCTGCCTACCCTCGAATTAGTCTGATTTAGCTGACTGCCATTGACTGCATCAGTAGAATCCGGGGCTAAATCAGCTTCGGCTACGCGGGTGATTTTCTGCGCCATAGTAGAACCATGGCCGGCATCGTAGGCAGATCCATTCCATTGCAGAGTATTGTCCTGCAGTCTGGTTACAGCAGCAGTTACTGAATTTACCGAAGTGGATACAGCATTAATACTAGAATTTGTAGTATATAGCTGGCTGCCATTCACTACATCTGATGAATCAGGTGCCAGTGAACCGTTTGCAACATTGGTAATTCGATACCGGGCATTGGTAACACCATGGCTGGCATCATAATAACTGTTGCCATTCTCTTCCTGTACCCATTGCAAGCTGTCTTTTTCCAGTTTGTTTACTGTATCGTTCACTTTGTGTACTGAGCTGGAAACGATACTCAGATTAGAATTAGTAGTAGATAACTGGCTGCCATTTACAGCATCGGTAGAGTTATACGTCAGATCACCGTTAGCTACATTGGTAATCTTCTGAGCCTGACTGGTACCATGGCTGGCATCATAGGCACCAGAGCCATCGGTATTGTTTTTCCATTGCAGCGCATCAGACTGTAAGTCAGTGATATTGCTGTTTGCTGTACTGATATTACCATTGATATTGGTCAGATCACCGGCACGGCTTACAACAGTAGACAGTGAGCTGAAGCTGGTAGCAGAAGAGGTGGATAACTGATAGAGCTGATCGGCATTGACTGCATCAGTAGAACCGTTTTCCAGCTGACCGGCAGCCACATTGGTAATTTTCTGCGCCTGACTGGTGCCATGGCTGGCATCGTAAAAGCCGCCGTTACCATTGACATTCTTTTTCCATTGCAGCGCATCAGACTGTAAAGCAGCGATATTGCTGTTTGCTGTACTGATATTACCATTGATATTGGTCAGATCACCGGCACGGCTTACAACAGTAGACAGTGAGCTGAAGCTGGTAGCAGAAGAGGTGGATAACTGATAGAGCTGACCGGCATTAACTGCATCAGTAGAGCCGTTTTCTAGCTGACCGGCAGCCACATTAGTAATCTTCTGCGCCTGATTAGTACCATGGCTGGCATCATAAGCACCAGAGCCATTGGTATTGTTTTTCCATTGCAGCGCATCAGACTGTAAATCAGAAACATTGCTGCTTACCGTATTCAGTTTACCGGTGGTGTTTAGAGCAGCGGTAGATAAAGAAGTGATACCGGAAGCAGAAGAGGTGGATACCTGATAAAGCTGGCTGGCATTAACTGCATCAGTAGAACCGTCTTCCACCAGACCGGCAGCCACATTAGTAATCTTCTGCGCCTGAGTGGTACCATGGCTGGCATCATAGGCACCAGTACCATCGGTGTTCTTTTTCCATTGCAGCGCATCAGACTGTAAATCAGCAACAGAGCTGCTTAGTGTACTGATACTACCATTGATATTGGTCAGATCACCGGCACGGCTTACAACAGTAGACAGTGAGCTGAAGCTGGTAGCAGAAGAGGTGGATAACTGATAAAGCTGACTGGCATTAACCGCATCAGTAGAGCCGTCTTCCAGCTGACCGGCAGCCACATTAGTAATCTTCTGCGCCTGAGTGGTGCCATGGCTGGCATCATAAACACCTGAGCCATCGGTATTTTTTTTCCATTGCAGGGCATCAGCCATTAGCTGAGTAACATTGTTAGTGATGTTGGTAACATTACCTGTATTGGCCACCGCTGCGTTCAGATTACTCAGACTGGTTGAAGTGGTTGTAGACAAGCTGTAGAGCTGAGCGGCATTAACCGCATCAGTAGAATGCTCATCCAGTACACCGGCCGCTAAATTACTGATTTTCTGAGGACTGGATGTTCCATGGCTGGCATCGTAAAAACCAGAACCATCAGCATTTTCATGCCATTGCAACGCATTACTAAGCAGAGAACTAACTTGATTATTCAGGATATAAACATTGCTGGCAACAGTAGAAATATTACCAGTAGTAGCTACTGCTTCATTCAGATTACTCAGACTGGTCGAAGTGATTGTAGACAAGCTGTAGAGCTGAGCGGCATTGACTGCATCAGTAGAATGCTCATCCAGTACACCGGCTGCTACATTGCTGATTTTCTGCGGATTATTTGTTGCGTGGCTGGCATCATAAAAGCCTGAGCCATCAGCATTACTTTTCCATTGCAGCGCGCCACTGAGCAGAGTGCTTACATGGTCATTTAAGACATTGACATTATGAGAGATATTGGCAATATTACCAGTAGTGGCTACCGCCTCATTCAGATTACTCAGACTGGTTGAAGTCGTTGTGGATAAGCTGTAGAGCTGGGCAGCATTGACCGCATCAGTAGAATGTTCATTAACCTGACCGGCGGCAATATTGGTGATTCTCTGCGCACGGTTGGTTCCGTGACTGGCATCGTAAAAACCAGAACCATCTGCATTTCCATGCCATTGCAGAGCATCAATAACCAAATCATTCACTTTAGTAGTTAATGTACTGATATTACTGTTAACATTCGTCAGATCACCAGCACGATTTAAAGTGGATGATAATGTACTCAGTCCGGTAGATGAAGAAGTAGATAGCTGATAAAACTGAGCAGCATTGACTGCCTCAGTAGAGTATTCATCTATATGACCGGCAGCAATATTGGTGATTTTCTGCGCACGATTAGTTCCGTGACTGGCATCATAAGCTCCGCTACCGTCTACATTACTTTTCCACTGCAATGCATCAGATTTTAAAGCTGAGACATCGTTGCTTACCGTATTCAGTTTACCGGTAGTGCTTAGAGCAACAGTGGATAAAGAAGTGATACCACTAGCAGAAGAAGTAGATACCTGATAAAGCTGGCTGGCATTGACTGCATCAGTAGAATTGTCTGCCAGCTGACCGGCAGCCACATTAGTAATCTTCTGCGCCTGATTAGTACCATGGCTGGCATCATAGGCACCAGAGCCATTGACATTATTTTTCCATTGCAGCGCATCAGACTGTAAATCAGCAACAGAGCTGCTCAGTGTGCTGATATTACCATTTACATTGGTCATATCACTGACACGGCTCACAATGGTAGACAATGAGTTAAAGCTGGTAGAAGAAGAGGTGGATAACTGATAAAGCTGACCGGCATTAACCGCATCAGTAGAACCGTTTTCCAGCTGACCAGCAGCCACATTGGTAATTTTCTGCGCCTGATTGGTACCATGGCTGGCATCATAGGCACCGGAACCATCTATGTTCTTTTTCCATTGCAGCGCATCAGACTGTAAAGCAGAAACATTGTTGCTTACCGTATTCAGTTTACCGGTGGTGTTTAGAGCAGCGGTAGATAAAGAAGTGATACCGGAAGCAGAAGAGGTGGATACCTGATAAAGCTGGCTGGCATTAACTGCATCAGTAGAACTGTCTGCCAGCTGACCGGCAGCCACATTAGTAATCTTCTGCGCCTGATTAGTACCATGGCTGGCATCATAGGCACCAGAGCCATCGGCATTGTTTTTCCATTGCAGCGCATCAGACTGTAAAGCAGAAACATTGCTGCTTACCGTATTCAGTTTACCGGTAGTGCTAAGAGCAGCGGTAGATAAAGAAGTGATACCGGAAGCAGAAGAAGTAGATACCTGATAAAGCTGACCGGCATTAACCGCATCAGTAGAACCATTTATCAGCTGACCGTCTGCCACATTGGTAATCTTCTGCGCCTGATTGGTACCATGGCTGGCATCATAGGCACCGGAACCATCGGTATTCTTTTTCCATTGCAGCGCATCAGATTTTAAATCAGCAACAGAGCTGCTCAGTGTACTGATATTACCATTCACATTGGCCATATCACTGACACGGCTCACAGCGGTAGATAAAGAAGTGATACCGGAAGCAGAAGAGGTGGATA